>JALHUQ010000258.1 GCA_022866645.1 Woeseiaceae bacterium
CGATCCTGAGGCTGTCGAAGTCGTAACGATCGGAGGCGTTGCGCAAATGCTTGTCGAGAAACAGTCCCTGGATGCCGACGAAGTTGTCGTTGCGGCTTGTGTCCTTGCTGGCGTCTGCTCGCAAAACGCCGGCTTCACCCAGTTCCACTCGTGTGAAATTGAAGACCGGCAGGAAGCGCAATTCATAGTCGGGTGGCTTGAACAGGGTCTCGCCCTTGTAGAGCACCGTCTCGACCAGGACGTTTTGGGTGAAAGCGGTTTGCCCCGGATCACCGAAAATATCAAGCGCACCGGGTGCCGGCGTATTGGCAGTCGCGACCGGTGTTGGCAAGCTGCGATCCTCGAAGGTCGAATCGGAAATGAGATTCAGTGCGAAGAACCAGTCATCGCCAAATGCTGGGCGATCACCTTTCACGACGTTGTTGCCGTGGTAGGGGTCCCAGAGTCGCTCGGCATAACCGACCGCATTAACAATACGCCAGCGATCGGGTATCGCGGCGAAATAGGGCAGCTCACCCCACACCGCGGGCGGCAGTCCGGTTTCGTCACAGCGATGCGCCTCGCGTGCTGGCTTGCCGGGCCGGCGTCGCAGTCGATCGAAATACTCGATGCAGTCGGCGCGAATACCCGGCGCTTCGGCTTGCGCCATCGCCGGCGCAAGCAGCGTCACGAGCAGTGCGACGCAAAGAGGCCTATTTATTCTCGCAAACATTCTGTGTGTCATCGTTAAGGTATGGCGTCGCCGGGCAGTTGACGTAGCGCAACCGTGTTCCTTGCGGCACCAAAGTATCTGCTCGCATGTTCGTTGGCGCGTTGCCGAAGCTGCCTCCGGCTTGTGCGGCCTCGTGCACGCCGAGGAAGGCAATCATGTCGTCCTGGTCCACACCGTCGCCCGACACACCGATGCCACCGATGAGTTGTGAGCCGCGGTAAATCGGCACGCTGCCGGGGAAGATCTGCGTGCCGTTAGCCAGCGCCGGAACTACGCCAGCAAGAATAAAGTTGTTATCGAAACCATCGACGCCGGTGCAGTTCATCGGCACGTCAGCATTCAGGCCGGCAACGAATCCGACGTGCTGTACGAGGGCGTTGTAGACGAGATCCAGTTGCAAGCCTGTGGAAAAGGGGCTCCATTGGCCCGGCGGTTTGCTGAATGGGCCGGGTGGATTGCCCGTAACGCCATCCGGAAAATGCGGACGTGACAGATTGCCGCCGGCGCGATCGGAGAAAGCGATCGCACCGTCAGTGAGGGCGGTCGGCAGCCCGAGGAATGTTTGTGCGTTTGCGACGTACTGCGACAAAAATTCTTTCCTGAGGACAACGAGGCCACCGTCCAGATAGGTTGCGGCCGGAACGCCACTTAAGGCAGCGGCGGCGGCAGCCGACGAAAAGAAACTGGCCGTGCGGGCTTTTTGCAAAGACACATCGATGCCGAATACTGGTGCGTCGCGTGAACGCACGATACCCAGTATCTCGCCGTTGGTATCGACGACCGAAATGGATACGCGCGCCTGGGATCCGGCCGGTTGACGAATCTGCGCCCGCGACCGGTTCGCTACCGTCAATGCCTGAGTCAATATTGATCGGACTTCTGCGGCCGTCAGCGCCATGGCGCCATCGGTACCGGCCAGGGGACGAAAGCGCTCGACGTTGACATTATCAACGAGCACGAAGGCATCGAGCCCCGCGTAATCCAGTGTGTCGGCTCGAATTCCCGAGGCGGGTTGTCCGAAAGCCACACCGGCACTGCTCGTTGCGGCCACATACCCCGGTACGGCGAGCAGTGCGCCGGCGACGTTGTTAATCGTGGCAAAGGCGGGAGCGCCATTCGGGTCGGCAAGAAGATCCGTTTCCGTCGCATCGGAAAATCGCAAGGTCCGACCATCGACGGCAATACGATGTGCACGTCGATCATCGGGAGCCGCGAACCCGAAGGTCGCGGCCAGCGCGATCAGCTCGTCGTCATCCTGATCGGCGTTGGAGATATCCGCGTCGTAGGAATACACGGCGTCACTTATGACACCAACAGCGCCGACAGGGGTTCCGCTTTTGTAGAGAGGAAAGCCGCCACTATCGGCAGCGAGGCCCAGCGGCGCGCGGTGCGGACCGGCATCCGGAACACCGCCCGTATAGCGAGTCACGAGATCGGAGCAGGGCAGCTGACTGAACTGCACGCCGAACAACGGTCCTGCGGGCTGCAGATTGTCCTCGGGATTGAAATGGTCTTGCACGATCTGGCTTGCCGTCCGCGTGCTGAACGCGTTGCCTTCCGTTGACAGGTAGGCGGCGGTCAGCGCCTTGCTGATCGCGGCCATGCCGTCCGGAATGATAGTCACACCTTCGAGACCACCGTCGATGTTAGCGCCGGGCGACGTAATCGTGATGGCTGACGCAGCGGCGTTCATCCGAAAAACAGCCAGTACATTGCCAACGCGATCAACCACCGCGATCGTGCCGTTGACGCCGCGCGTCTGTGCCTCGTTAACGGCGCGGGCAATAACGCCCTCCACATCCGCAACACTGAGTTGTGTCGGCGTATTGGCGCAAGACCCATCACAACCGGCGGCCGGCGTGTTGTTATCGGTATCGTTGGATTGCGGCCTGGAGCCGCCGCCGCACGCAGACGTGACCAGCAAAATCGCGGTCAGGCTTAGCGTGCGCAGGATCACGGATACTGGTCCTTCGATTCGAAATGGAAGTCGTGGCACATCACGCAAGTGCTTGGGATTTGTGTTGGGCTATTGCGCGTGGCTGCGCCGCTGCCATGACAATCTCTGCAAACGCCGATATCCGGTATCAGCACGTCGCTCGAAACGGTCGACTGCGCCGCACCGTGGCAGCTATCACAACCATTCTTATCGGTGTCGTGCGACGCATGCGAAAAGACCGTGTGCGGAAAAAACTGCGCCGTGAGTTGCACGGCTTCGACCTGCCAGGGTACGTCGCCGTCTGTTTTCGTCACGGTGTGGCAATTTACGCACGCCCGGCGTTCGAACAGATCCTCCGCAACTTTCAGTGCTTCGGTTCGAGCTTCCGCGGCAACACGATCGCGATCGGCTCGCGACAGGCGTTGCCCGGGTCGCCGCAGGCGCTGGGTGTCCGCCGCAGAATCCGAGCCCAGCAATCGGGCGCTGTAGTATTCGATCAGCGCCTGAACAACGGCGTCGGCATCACCGTGAGGCACGGTGCGTGTTGGGTCGTCCGGGTCAAACGCCAGTGTGTGGCAATCGCTGCAATGTTCATCCATGGATATCGGCTGCATGCGAGCACCACCGGGATCCGGTGTATGGCATTGCGCGCACTCGATAACGCGCGTGCCGTCCGGCGTGACGATCCCGTCTGGATCCAGGTGCACCTTGTGGTTGAAGATGAGGTTGGAATGATCCGCGTCGGCAGACTCCAGAAGTGGCAGGTGATCGACCTGCCAGTCGGTCGTGCCGTTTTCCTGTTTCACGGGCCGCTTCAGGCTGACCTTGAAATCCGGATGGTCGTCGAGGAAGTCGGCTGCGTTTTGCAGATCGACGCTGGAGGGCAGATCGGCGTGGCATCCGGCACACAGATCCTGATGCTGGTTGACGAGCTGTGGCGGCTCGTTGTGCTCCAGGTGGCACGCGGCACAGCGTGTCTCGCCCAACACCGGGTGTTGAGTCCCGGTCGTGTGCCGCCGCACCGTATGGCACTCAACGCAGGCGTCGTCCGGCACGCGTTTGAATAGCGTGGTGTGGCAGCTTTCGCACTCGCTGGCAATCGCCGCGTGGACACTGTTGACCGGTCCGGCCAACAGGAAGTCGTGCATCAGGAAGACAGGAAGCACAAAAGCGAAGATCAGTACCAACGCAAGCAGCGACCATGCCAGTTTACGTTTGCTCCAACCACCGATGCTGCTGGTGGGTGCACTCCAGCGCGACACCCGATGTTCGACTTTGGCGTCTTCGCGAAGCTCAAAGCTGATCGCGAAAGCGTAGCCGTCCGGCGCGTCGATGACGCGAATGACGTTCGCGCCAACTTCGATGACGTCACCGACTTTGAGTTTGGCATTGCGCTCCGACTTTCCGTTCACGGTAACGCCAGCCATGGCCGTCGTCGTGATCTGCGCCACTCCGCCTTTCAATTCGATCACGGCATGCTGTAGTCGGGCTCTGCGATCTTTCAGGTGCAACACCTGATCCGTTGAGCGGCCGATGGTAATCGCGGGCGCATCGACCGGGCGGTCATGGTATTCAACGCCGCCTGCCGCCGTCTTGCTGATAAAACGAATCAGATACGACATGCCATCACCAGTACAGAAACACAGTAACGATATGGGCCACGAGCGCCATGAGCAGCGCCGCAGTCAAAGGAACGTGCACGTACAGCCAGGTCTCGATGCCCGCCTGCAGTTTCAGGTCTTTGCCTATCTGTCGCAGCAGCTGACGTTTGCTCCGCAACAGGGCAGACAGTTCTGCAATTTTCGGAGCCGTGTCCGCATCCGCCCGGGATTGTTGCCCGGCGAGCCAATCCATCGCCGCCTCTTGCCCCGGATTCAGGACTGTTTCCGCTGCATGGGGTAATTGAATACGCGATCGATCCTCGTTGCGCAGGCGTTGCCACAAGGTGCTGCCGAGTTCAGTACGTTGAATTCCGCTCAAGACGAATTCCCGATATTCCGCTGGCAGCTTCTCAGCAACGCGCCGACTGCGGCGATCGATGTCATCGAGTTGATCGAGTAAGCCGGAGCGACTCGCACCGTCGCGGTTCTCGCTGAGCTTTTCGGGATACTTCATATAGATGTATACGCCGTAGAGTCCGCTGATGATGACGAGTGACATGACGGCGAAGGCCAGCGTATGCACGTTCCAGCCGACTTGAAATCCGGCGTGCAGCAACACGATGACTGGCAGCGCCAGACCGAAATAGACGTGCGCGGACAGCCACCCTTGCAAAGTTCCCGCCCTCGACTTGTAACGTCGTTTGCGTATCCCGAACCAGGTTAGCCAGACGATCATGAGTGCCGCCAGCGTGCCCAGCGTGTAACCGAGTACGGTGCCACCGTTGGGCGGCTCCTGCGGGTCGTGCAACCAGTAAGCCAGCAGCGACAGGAATGTCAGCGCCAACGCGGCCCAGAGATAACGGCGTTTTCGAAACGCGAGTATCGATGTGTGCATCTCAGTTCGCCCGCTTGGTCAGGGTGACAAACTCGGATGGACTCATACGCAGTGCAGCACCGGTTGGGCACGCACGCACACAAGCCGGGCCTCCCGACAGGTCTTTGCACATGTCGCACTTGACCGCTTTCTTGATCGCGTCCGGGCCACTGGCTGTCCGGCGTTCACCAGGTGCCGCACCCTTGCCCGTCAACAACCAGCTGAACAAACTGGGTGCTTCTTCTTTGGGACTGGCCATTTGTATTACGCCGTACGGGCAGTTGCGTTCGCAGTTGCCGCAGCCGATGCAGCTGTCTTCGATATAGACCTCGCCATTCGGCGCCCGCCGAATCGCGTCGGGCGGGCAGTCCTTCATGCAGTGCGGGTCTTCGCAATGTCGACAAGACGTCGGCACGTGCACTTGTGCATACGACGGCCCGGCTGCGCGGTCCAGCCTCGATGTGCCATCGTGCGTTTCGGCACAGGCCTTTTCGCAGTTGTCACAACCGATGCACAGGGACTCGTCAATCAGCAAGACATCCGTTGCCTCGCCGAGGCCTTGTTGCATGAGGAAAGAAATCAGGTCGCCAGCGTCCGGGGCAGCCTCCATGCGCAGGTTTTCGCTGATACGCTCCTTCACCTTATTCTGTATACGCCCACGCAGCCCGGTGTTGCGCAGCAACATCGTCTGAAAAACGTCGGCGCGCAGAAAAACGGATTCCGTAGCGACCGTCGCTGTCACCGTTGCGGAGCGGCGGGTTTCGCCGACGAGACCCATTTCGCCGACGTAGTTGCCGGCAGCAACATACGTTGTGACGATATCTCGGTCGCCGATGTGGCGCGAAACTGAAACCGAACCGTTGCGAATCAGGTGCAGCCCGTCGGCCTGATCGCCTTCGCGGAACAAGACCTCGCCTGCGCGAAAAGAAACGAGTTCGGCGGTTTCGGCAACAGCCTCGAGTTCACCTTGCGGGGCGTCCGGCACGAGGTCGGCGCGCAAGGTGCGAATAATAAAGTGCTGGTCGATGACCTTACGCACGGGCTCATAGCTGTTCATCAGCTTGATCATTTCGCGCCGCGGAGTTTCCAGCACGACGCAGTCCGTTGATGCGCGAACTGTTGCCGATCGACGTCGACCCGA
>JALHUQ010000259.1 GCA_022866645.1 Woeseiaceae bacterium
GAAGATCAGGGCTTTGGCTGGACCAATAAGACCAAGCGCGGCATTGGCCGCGACACCGTGTCCAGTGGTCTCGAAGGCGCATGGACGACTCATCCCACCCAATGGGACAACGGCTATTTCCGCTTGCTGCTCAACTACGAATGGGAACTGAAGAAAAGCCCTGCCGGCGCATGGCAGTGGGAACCGATCAACATTAAGGAAGAAGATATGCCGGTTGATGTCGAAGATCCGTCGATCCGTCAAAGCCCGATCATGACCGATGCCGACATGGCCATGAAGATGGATCCGGAGTATCGCAAAATCTCCGAGCGTTACTACAAGGATCCGGATCACTTCTCTGAAGCCTTCGCACGGGCATGGTTTAAACTGACGCACCGCGATATGGGTACGAAGGCGCGTTACATCGGTCCCGATGTGCCGAAGGATGATCTGATCTGGCAAGATCCCGTTCCTGCCGGGAATAGCGACTACGATATCCAGTCCGTGAAGGATAAAATTTCTGCCAGTGGTCTGAGTATCAGCGAGATGGTGGCCACCGCATGGGATAGTGCAAGAACCTTCCGTGGTTCGGATATGCGGGGCGGCGCCAACGGCGCGCGCATTCGTCTGGCCCCCCAGAAGGATTGGCAAGGCAACGAGCCCGAGCGCCTGAGCAAGGTACTGGCCGTTCTTGAACCGATTGCTGCCGAGAGCGGAGCAAGCGTCGCGGATGTGATCGTTCTGGCAGGTAATGTCGGTGTCGAGCAGGCCGCAAAGGCTGTTGGTTTTGATATTACCGTTCCCTTCTCGCCTGGCCGCGGGGATGCTACGGACGAGATGACCGATGCAGATGCCTTCGAAGTGCTGGAGCCAATCCATGATGGGTATCGCAACTGGCTCAAGAAGTGCTATGTCGTCAGCGCAGAAGAGCTGATGCTCGACCACACGCAATTAATGGGGCTGACCGCCCCTGAGATGACGGTGTTGGTTGGCGGCATGCGCATGCTTGGCACCAACCACGGCGGAACCAGGCACGGTGTGTTCACCGAGCGCGAAGGAGAACTGACGAATGATTTCTTCGTCAATCTGACCGACATGAACTACAGGTGGAAGCCGGCCGGGAATAACCTGTATGAAATCCGCGACCGCGAAACGGACAAACTCAAGTGGACGGCGACACGAGTTGATCTCGTCTTTGGATCCAACTCGATCCTTCGCGCCTATGCCGAAGTCTACGCTCAGGATGACAACAAGGAAAAGTTTGTACAGGACTTCGTCGCGGCATGGGCGAAGGTGATGAACGCTGATCGCTTCGATCTGGCCTGATTCCCGGCGCACCTCCACGCGCCGCAAGGGCAATACCATACCCGTTCGATTTATTGCACCATACGGGCCTTCCCGGCGTCGATGTGCCCGTACCGTCCATCTGTGTACGGTAACGCACAGATATGTCCTTTCGGGGCGGGTATTCTTTTCAGTGTGTTCACGGCTGCATACGTGCCGTTCAGCGCGAGGGTGCGCAATCTTTCGAAAAATCCTGGCACGAAGCGACGCTCTGACGAAAGTAACTCAGGCATGAAGGCGTGGATGAAACGCTGATTCTTTCGGAGGGACAATTGATGGGACAATTTGTTGATGCTGCATTGACAAGGCCTTATGACAGAATGTTCAGGCTGATTCAAAAGCGGGTAGCCGACAAGATAAAACTACCCGTCGAAATCCAGTTGTGGGGTGACCGCACCTATCGTTTAGGGAAAGGCGAGCCCGCAATCCAGATCCTGGTCAAGGATCGTCACGGGCTGGCTGCCCTCAGAGACCTGGATGAGGTGAGAATTTGCGAAGCTTACATGGCAGGCAACCTGGATGTCGCGGGCGATATGCTGGGATTCGCCAGTCTCCGCGGGCTGTTGCGCGACCATCATCCGCTGCACGCTCTGTGGTTGCGGATTGCGCCACTGTTCGTAGGTCGGGTGCAGACTGACCGGCGGGCGATTGCCAGCCACTATGATTTCAGCAACGAGTTCTATCTCAAATTCATGGATCCTACCCGCTGCTATTCGCAAGCGGTATTCGAGCACGACGACGAATCACTGGAAGCGGCCCAACACCGCAAGCTCGATTTTGCCATCGACGCTTGCCGGCTAAAACCGGGGGATCACGTCCTGGATGTCGGCGGCGGCTGGGGCAGTTTCACCGAGCATGCAGGACGACGCGGAATTCACGTCACATCGCTGACTATTTCAGAACAGTCCGAAGCTTTTCTGGCAGACTTGATCGAGCGACTGCAACTCCCATGCAAGGTGCTGAATCAAGACTTTTGGGAACACACATCGCCGGACCCTTACGATGCCATAGTAATCCTCGGGGTGATGGAGCACCTGCCCGACTATCCGGCCGTTCTACGGCATCTTCAACGCTTGCTGAAACCAGGGGGGCGCGTGTACCTCGATGCCAGCGCGTATCGGGAAAAGTATTCCAAGGCGACCTTCATATCCCGCTATATCTTTCCGGGCGACCATGCTTATTTCTGCCTGCACGCTTTCCTGGCAGAAGTGGCTAAGAGCGAACTGGAGGTGTTGGAGGTGCATAACGACCGGCATAACTACTTCCTCACGTGCAAGATATGGGCCGAGAATCTGGAGGACGCTCGCGATGAAATAGTCAGCCGTTGGGGCGAAATGCTTTATCGCCGGTTTCGGCTGTATCTCTGGGGCTCGGCGCATGCCTTTCTCAGCCACGCAATAGATGCATATCGGGTGGTTCTGGAGCTTCCAAATGTCAGCGTAAGCAGCCGCGACGCCTATGGTGAGCCTATGGATATGGGGACGAAGCAGCGCTAATCGGTGACCCTGTTAAATTGCACTGAATATTGATCCGATTATGGTAGTTATTTGCATTGAAATATGAACCACGCAGTGATGCGTATTCCCTTGTCGTAATCGACTTTACATCAATTATAGTGGATCAGTTTGATGTGCAAAGAGCGGATCAAAATAAGATGCAAATCAACAACGAACATATTACCTAGCCCTCGACTTAACCACCGTTCGCTACCGCACATTCGGCGGCTTGAGTGCCGCGAGCACGTCGGCAGGACGGATCGGAATATGGCGCAGGCGTGCGCTGACGGCTGCGCAGATTGCATTGCCAATCGCCGGCCCGACCACGGTCGTGGCCGGCTGGTCGTTCATCGTTCGGCGCAGACAGGCCGCGATCGCCCCGATTTCCGGGTCGCTCAGGACCTTGCCGAACGGCGGCATCATCGCGCCGGAAATTTCCTCTGCGATATCAACGCCGTGCATGACGACGCTGATGAACTTGCATTTACTTCAGTTGGGCGCGGATTTCGCCGTCTGTGTGCGCAGCGCTATGCACGTTCACATACATGCCGCCCGCATTGAATTCTTTCATCTGCGCAGCGGTCAACTTCGTGTCGGCCGGCACGAACCACTCGTTGTCGCCCTTCATCGTCAGCGTAATCGCGACCGGTCCGTTCTTTCCCGCAGCGCCTGTGTGAATGTGCGCGGCGGTTGCTTTGATACCTTGTGTTTTGACACTGCCCGACAGAGACATGTCATCCTTCACCATGAACTGTGCTTCGCCGGAAGCCATGGTTGTAACCGGCGGCACTTCCTGGTCCCCGCCGAGCGTGACGTTCATCTCCCCTGCCGAGACGCCGAACGATACCATCCCCATTATCACGGCGAGGAGGGTTGCGCGAGAA
>JALHUQ010000260.1 GCA_022866645.1 Woeseiaceae bacterium
CTGGTTGCTACTGCTGTATTAGCCATCTGTTTCGTCCGTTATCGCGGTTTTCCCGGTGAAAACCTATTCAATGGTAACCCGATTGATCTCCTCAAGGCTGGTAACCCCGCCCTTGACTTTGTTCAATCCAGCTTGCCGTAAATCGATAACCCCCTCCTGAGCGGCTTGATCTGCGATCTGCATCGCGTTGCCGCCCTCCATTATTATTCGGCCCATGGTTTCGGACACTTCCATCACCTGGAATATGCCCAACCGGCCTTTATATCCACCATTGCATAACTTACAGCCCTTCGGCCCGAAAATCGTCACACCGGCACTCAATTCTTCTGCTGAAAAGCCTTCTTTCGCGAGCGCCTCACGCGGAATATCCTTCACTTCCTTGCAGTTGTCGCACAGTTTACGAGCGAGTCGCTGGGCAATGATCAGGCTGACGGAGGTCGCTATGGCGTATGGTTTCACACCCATATCGATCAAACGGGTCAGCGTCTTCGGGGCATCATTGGTGTGCAGTGTCGACAACACCAAGTGGCCGGTCTGAGCGGCCTTGATAGCGATCTCGGCCGTCTCAAGGTCTCGAATCTCACCCACCATGATCACGTCAGGATCCTGGCGCAGAAACGCCTTAAGCGCCGATGCGAAGGTAAGACCAACTTTCGGATTCACGTTCACCTGGTTGATACCCGGCAAATTGATTTCGGCCGGATCTTCCGCCGTTGAAATATTTCGGTCCTCGGTATTGAGGATGTTCAGACCCGTGTACAGCGAGACCGTCTTACCGGAACCGGTCGGTCCGGTGACGAGGATCATGCCGTAGGGCTTAGCGAGGTGCTTCTCATACAGTATGCGTTGATGATCCTCGTAACCGAGCGATTCGATGCCGAGTTTCGCGCTGGACGGGTCCAGAATACGCAATACAATTTTCTCGCCGAACAAAGTCGGGCAAGTATTGACACGAAAGTCGATCGCACGGTTTTTCGACAAACGCATTTTGATGCGTCCGTCCTGCGGTACACGACGCTCAGCAATGTCCATTCTCGACATGACTTTGAGGCGTGCGCAGACTTTGTTGGAAAGAATGACTGGCGGGGTCGCGACCGTCGACAGAACGCCATCAAGGCGCGTGCGAACGCGGAAAATCTTCTCGTAGGGTTCGAAGTGAACGTCCGATGCGCCACGCTTGATTGCGTCCAGCAAGACCTTGTTGACGAATCGAACCACGGGCGCGTCTTCGATGTCGTCGCGATGATCGATTTCCTTGACGGAATCTTCATCCGCAACGTCGAGGTTTTCGAGATCGAAATCGTCGTCCTCCATTCCCGACATACTGGTATCAACGGCTTCGATCGCCTTCGTTATGCGTTCTTCGAGTTTGTCCTGCTCGACGACAACCGGGTCAATGCGGAGGCTGGTCGCGAACTTGATATCGTCGATCGCCTGCAGATTGGTCGGATCCGAAATACCGAGGAATATTCGTTGCCCGCGTTTAACGAGTGGCAGAACCCGGTGTTTGTTAATGAGTTTCTGATCAACCGAGCGTATGACCTCGAGATCGATTTCGATCGCGTCAAGATCAAGCAGCGGTACACCGAATTCATGCGCTGCGGCAACCGCGATCGCTCGTGCCTCGGCGAGTTCTTCATTGACGAGATAAGCGATCAGCGTCATCTTGGCCGTCTTGGCTTTTTCGGTCGCGTCCTGAAGCACTTCTTCAGAGACAATACCGTCCTGGACCAGGCGCCTGGGCAAGCCTGCAAGATTCGATTGTGAAGCTGTTGCCGCCATAAGTTACGAGCTGTCGCGTTTAGTTGAGCGTTACAGTCTCACTGATCCAAGTTCCCGATTCAACTGCATTTTGTGCTGCTGTTCACAGTTACGGAAATTGATTAAGTAAAACGATGGATTTGGACTAGTTTCGGCAGCTGCTCGGCAAATAACGCAGTTCGATCGTCGGTGCCAGATAAGCGCTGGTCACACCGCCGCCGCTCAGTAAAACAGTGCCGGCCGGAGGACTTGCGGCGCCACAGCGCCAAACGATGCCGCCGGAAGGGCTGAGATAGGGCGTAAATGAAATCGTGTCGCCGAAGACCTCGGCATGAACACGACCGCCCATCGTTACGTCCACTCTGCCTTCAAAAATATCGACCTGAGAAACATACCTGCCTTTGGTGTCGGTTGGGGCCACAGAGAGTCCGGCAGCCGCCCGGTCCGCTGGTGGTTCGCCATTCATATTGAATGCATCGATGACCGGTGCCTTGGCCCCTGCACCCATGGTCAACGCTTCGGCGACCTGAGCGCGCACCGTATAGGTCTGGTACGCAGAAACCGCCAAAGACGCCAGAATTCCGATGATTGCAACGACAATCATCAATTCAATCAGCGTAAATCCTTTTTGCACTCTGGTCATATCAAGTCACTGCTTAAAGGAGCGTCAATCATAGCCCACTGTGAATCAGGCTTCGATTGCTCTGCCTGATACTTTCATGGACTGTGACCGAGTTCACATGACGCCATGGTTCAGGCGAATTTGATCAAAAAAAAGCCCCGGATGAACCGGGGCTTTTCCGACCTATGGTCTTGAGTGAAAAACCTCAAGTCAATGTCTTACGGACGGCAAGCGGCCGGCAAGTGCTTCGGAGCAATAACCGGAGCGCCAGATCGGCAGGTCCACTCAACGCTGCCGGCATTGGTAAATGGTGACAACTCGAGATGCGCGCCTGTCAATGCCGCATTCGCGTCCCCGCCGTACTGAACTTCAATAACGCCAATC
>JALHUQ010000261.1 GCA_022866645.1 Woeseiaceae bacterium
CGTGGCAGGCTGGATATCACATAGATGTTTGACAATTCGTCTACGGCCGACTCGATTTCTTCTGCAGTGGCCTGACTGGCAGGCTTCTGCAGTCGCGATTCCAACAGCAAGTCCAATACTTCCTTGTCGAATGGCGGTGCTTCTGCCGAGGCTAGTGTCGTTCCTAACAGCAGAGCGGTGCTCAATACAATTGCGGCGGCTCGTATTCCAAGCGAATTGGAACCGGAAGATGATTTCATGGTTGGGTCCTCAAGTAAGATTTTGCGAATGATAAATGATTTGAAACAGGTCTACCTGAAAAGGTTCGGCTTTTTCGCGCTTGCCCGGATACTCAATGCGTGGATATCCGAAGTCATCATTTGTCCCAGAGCTGCGTAGATCAGTCTGTGACACTCGATGCGGCTGCAACCTTCAAATGCGTTAGCGACGATCATGACCTTGAAATGCCCCCGCCCATCTCTTGCGCCGGCATGGCCGGCGTGCAGGTGACTTTGGTCAGTAACGAGTAATTCGTCTGGCGTGAAGGCCGCGGACAGCATGGCCTCGATTTTGGTGGTTCGACTTTCGGTCACGGCAAGACCAGGTTGAACGGTTTGACGATCACCTGTCGATATACGCCCGCGGCAATGTATGGGTCTTCATTAGCCCAGGCTTGCGCCTCATCAAGAGAGGGAAACTCTACGACGACGAGGCTCCCCGTAAATCCGGCCGGCCCCGGGTCTGACGAATCAACAGCGGGATGCGGACCGGCAATCAACAACCGACCCTCATTACGCAATGCAATCAGTCGCGCAACATGATCCGGCCGAGCCGCGACGCGTTTGTCGAGCGAGCCTTCGTGATCGGAACTCATTATTGCGTACCACACTAATCGTGCTCCTGCTCTGTATCCGCATCGTCATTACCGATGATTTTGGCGATCCACATTGTTTGTGCCAGGATAAAGACAAACATCAAGGCCGTCATTCCGAACACCTTGAGTTTCACCCACGTTGCTTGTTCAAAATTGTAGGCGACATAAATATTCAGCGCGCCTACACCAACAAAAAATAACACCCAGGAAAAATTCAGTTTGGACCACTGTGCGGAGGTAATCTTCTCCAGATTTAGGCCGTCGATAAAGCCGAACATTTTTTGCACCAGGGGAACCTTACTGAAGAACTGGCTGCCGAGAAATGCGATCGCAAACAGCCAATAAAGGACTGTTGGCTTCCAGTACAGAAAGAGTGGGTTTCGGAAATACAAGGTCAGCCCGCCCGCGATCAACAGAAGGATTGTTGACCAGAGGTACATCTTGTCCAGAGCATGCGTACGGAGGTACTTCACAAACAGCCCGATGGGTAGCGCGACCATCAGAACGATCAGCGCCGCATAGATGCCCTTATAGAGGAAGGCACCGAAAAACAGGATCAATGGCAAGAATTCGAATAGCAGGTTCATCGGGCCCCTCAGAAGGCGAAAGTGGGCGGGAATCATAGCCTAATGAAGGGCTATCCGCGAAGCTGCCGCTCCCCTACAATCCGCGCGTGGCGAAGCTCATAGAAATGCACCCAACAGATCCGCAACCGCGTCTTGTCTCAATGGTTGCGCGGATTATTCAAGGCGGTGGGCTGGTGGCCTATCCCACGGACTCCAGTTATGCATTTGGTTGTCATATCGGAGACAAACGGGCTATCGACAGAATTCGACGAATTCGGCAGACCGACAAGAAGCACAACTTCACCTTGGTCTGCGCGGATCTTTCAGAGATCAGTCTGTACGCAAGGGTCGACAACTGGGCCTATCGCCTGATAAAGGCGCACACGCCAGGACCCTACACCTTCATATTGCCCGCAACGCGGGAAGTTCCAAGAATGTTGCAGAACCCCAAACGCCGCACTATAGGATTACGTGTGCCGGAGCACCCACTGGTACACGCCATGCTTGCCGAACTGAAGGAGCCGATTATGAGCTCGACGTTGACGTTACCGGGCGATGACATGCCCTTGACCGATCCTTTGGAAATCGAAGATCGAATCGGAAATCAGATTGAGGCAATTATCGATTGCGGCCCGACGGGTCTGGAGCCTACGTCAGTTCTTGATCTATCCGGCGGAAGAGTGGACGTATTGCGGGTTGGTCGTGGCGACGTCAGCCAGTTCGCCTGACGACTCGGAATTACGCTAGAATGCGCCGATATATGCCGGACAATGCGGCGTAATCCGCCGGAATCTGCATGAAACCTGAACTGACAGTCCTGACACCTGAAGACGCGCCCAAGCCTCCTCAGGACGAAAAGCAATCGCCTGCTCAGGGAGAGATGCCTTTCGCCGTGGTAGACGGTGAGCCGTTAACGACATTGCCACAGGACCTCTATATTCCGCCGTATGCACTGCAGGTGTTTCTGGAGGCATTTGAGGGGCCTCTTGACCTCCTCTTGTATCTGATTCGGCGTCAGAACATCGACATCCTCGACATTCCCATTGCAGAAGTGACGAAGCAGTACGTGCAATACATTGACGTCATGCAGGAGATGCAGCTTGAGCTTGCCGGTGAGTATCTGCTCATGGCTGCAATGCTGGCTGAGATCAAGTCGAGAATGCTGCTGCCGCGACCTGAATCCGCAGAGGAGGATGAAGAGGATCCTCGCGCCGAGCTGGTCCGTCGGTTGCAAGAATACGAGCGTTTCAAGAAAGCGGCGGAAGACATCAACGAGCTGCCGCGACTTGAGCGCGACGTTTTTATCGCGTCAGCGGATGCACCGCATCGAAAAGTCTCCACGAAGCTGCCGGACGTCACAATGAAGGAGCTGTTGTTGGCGTTTCATGACGTACTCAAGCGCGCGGAAATGTTTTCGAACCTGCACATGCAGCGTGAGCCTTTGTCAGTTCGTCAACGCATGAGCGAAATATTAAGCCGAATCAAGGCGAACGAATTCACGGGATTCGCTGAATTGTTCGATCCGGAAGAAGGCCGGATGGGCGTGGCCGTGACGTTTATCGCGGTGCTGGAATTATTGCGAGAGTCCGTTATTGAGGTCGTGCAGTCAGAACAGTATGCGCCATTGCACGTACGCGCTGCATCTTCGGTGCGCTTGGTAAGGGATGACGGCCCAGGGTCCGACTTTGACCCGAATACTTTGGAAGAGGATTAATGGATCAGAGCGAAATCAAGTATTTCATAGAAGCCGCCTTGCTTGCAGCAGGACGGCCTCTGAGTATCGATCAGCTGAGAGAGCTTTTCGATGGCCGCATGGCGCCGGAGAAATCCGAGATCCGAGCTGCGATCGCGACCTTGAATGAGGAATATCTGGAGCGCGGTATTGTTGTTTCCGAGGTGGCGTCGGGATTTCGTATGCAAGTCAAATCGTCAATGGCCGATCGACTGCAAAAGCTGTGGGAAGAGCGTCCACCGCGATACTCGAGGGCCTTGTTCGAGACGCTGGCGTTAGTCGCTTATCGTCAGCCCATTACCCGGGGCGAGATTGAGGAAATTCGCGGCGTTTCAGTTAGCAGCAACATCACGCGGCAATTGCTGGAACGAGATTGGGTACGCGTTGTGGGGCATCGTGACATTCCGGGTCGACCCGCTATGTTCGGCACGACCAGAGGGTTTCTCGACTATTTCGGCCTCAAAAAGCTGGATGACCTGCCGCCACTCGCCGATCTTGCCGATTGGGAAAGCCTGCGGCTCCAACTCAACCTGCCGGAGGTCGAGGGGCGAGATGGCAGTGATGATCTGGATGTGGAAACGGACCTGGCAGGCGCCAATATGCCGGACTCCGACTTGAGCGATCTGCCCGTTCTTTATCCCGAGGATACAGACGACTCCATAGAGGAGCTGGCCGCGGAGGACGAAGACTTCGTCGATGAGGAATTGGCCGTGTCTGAATGGCCCCACCCGGTTGGCTGATCGTATCCAGAAAGTACTTGCCGCAGCTGGCCACGGTTCAAGGCGCAAGGTTGAGACCTGGATACGGGAGGGCCGTCTGACGATCGACGGTCGGACTGCAGAACTGGGTGATCAAATCGAAGGCACGGAAAAAATTGAATTCGACGGTAAGCCTTTGCCCGTCGGTGCAACTGCAAAAGCCCATCAGCACATTATCTATCACAAACCCGGCGACGAGATCACGAGCCGCGACGACCCGGACGGCCGCAATCTGGTATTTGATTCTCTGCCCAGACTCAGGGGCGCGCGGTGGGTCGCGGTCGGGCGTCTCGACTACGCTACGACCGGTCTGCTGATCTTTACGACCGACGGTGCTTTGGCAAACGGTCTAATGCACCCGTCGGCTGAGATCATTCGAAAATATGCAGTGCGAGTCCATGGCAACCCGGAAGAGTCAGTTCTGGAAAAGCTGCAATCCGGCGTTACTTTGGATGATGGCCCCGCCCAATTCGATAGCGTTGAATCAGGAGGCGGTGAGGGCGTAAATCGCTGGTTTAACGTTACGCTCAAGGAAGGGCGAAATCGTGAAGTCAGGCGTCTTTGGGAGGCCGTGGGATTCGAAGTTAGCCGTTTGATAAGGCTTAGCTACGGTCCAATAGAATTACCGAGAAATCTTCGTCGCGGAAAGTATGAATACCTGGGGGCCGCTGAAGTACGGGCGCTTTATCTGGCGGCCGGGCTCGAACCGCCGGCTGAAACAGACGCCGCGCCTATAGACGTCAAAAGAAAGGTCCGTAAAAACCTTAAAAAACGGTAAGTTATCGGTGTTATTGAATGTCAATTCTACTGAGCATCGAAGCTTTCGCCGGTAACCCCGGTACTGTCAGGACCCAGCAGGTAGATGTAAGGCGCCAACACTTCTTCCGGAGTCTTGAGAAGATCCCTGTCTTCGGCTGGAAATGCCGCGAGGCGCATGTTGGTTCGCGTTGCACCGGGGTTAATGCAATTTGAGCGCAGCGTGGTGTGCCGATGTTCGTCCGCCAATACCTGCGAGAGGCCCTCAATGGCAAATTTCGAGGCGGCGTAAGCGCCCCAGAATGCTCGCCCAACCCGTCCTACGCTGCTGCTTGTAAAAATGACGGACGCGTCGCCGGATTTGCGCAACAAGGGTAGCAGTACCTGCGTCAGGGCGAATCCAGCCGTAAGATTGATGTGTATGACTCGCTGCCACTCCACGGCGTCATATTGTTCAATCGAGAAACGATCGCCAACGATGGCAGCATTGTGAACTAACCCATCGAGACGACCAAACTCGTCTGCAGCGCTTTGTGCCAGCGTCGTATAACCCTCGGCGTTAGCCGACGCCAGATCGAGCACGGCAATTGACGGTCGCGGCGCGCCCTCAATCGCGATTATTGCGTCATACACTTTTTCGAGTTTTGCGGTATTGCGACCATGCAGTATGACCTGCGCTCCCAGCCGAGCTGATTCCAACGCCAACGCTCTGCCGATCCCATCGCTGGAGCCTGTGATCAGAATTATCCGTTCGCGCAGCAGGTCCTCAGGATAGGTGTACGTTCGTGGGTCCGTGGTCAAATGTCATTTCCTTCGATCAAGGTGCGTGGCACTGGCTCCAGAGATTCCAGCTTTTCGATTTCTTTGCTCGGATGCACACCGAGCTCAACGAACTTTCGCGCCCCGGGCAATACGCTACGTTCCAGGGAGCCGACTGCCTTATTGTAGTTTTCAACGCTGCCAGCGAGTTGTCGCCCGACTTTGTTCAGATGGCTGACGAAAGTGGCCAATCGTCCGTACAGATCTTCTGCCAGCACCCGAATTTCCTTGGCATTGTCGGCGAGCGACATTTGCCGCCAACCGTAGGCAACCGCTTTTAACAAGGCGACGAAACTGGTTGGCGTTGCCAGAATAATTTGCTTGGACAGGGCGTACTCGATGAGATCAGGCTCCTCATTGAGCGCCGCGCTAAGAAACTGGTCGCCGGGAATAAACAGGATGACGAACTCGGGGCTCTCGTCAAACTGATTCCAATAGGCCTTGGATGCCAGCATGCGAATATGGGCTCGCACGTTCTTCGCGTGCCGCTCCAGTCCCAGCTTGCGCTGCACGTCGTCGGGCGCTTCGGCCGCCGCCAAATAAGCGTCCAACGGTGTTTTCACATCGACAATAAGTTCGCGTTGATCCGGCATTCGAACGACCATATCGGGACGGAAAATCTGGCCGTCGGTTTCAGTGTGAACTTGCTCGACGAAATCGCAGTGCTCGACCATGCCGGCCAACTCGACCAGGCGTCGCAAGGTGATTTCACCCCAGCGCCCGCGTACTTCTGGCCGTCGTAGCGCGTTCACCAGATTTTGCGTCTCCTGCCGCAGCGATTTTTGGTTGAGCTGCATCTCCTCGAGCTGATTCTTGATGCCGCCGTAGGCCTCGCTACGCGACTTTTCGAGCTCTGAAATTTGTTGCAGCGAAGCCTTGAGTGCGTCGTTGATCGGTTTCACCAACGCTTCGACGGCCTTCTCACGCTCACTCAATTCGCTTTTTGCCTTCTCTTGCTGGGTCCCGAGCCGTTGCTCGGCGAGTTTCAGAAACGTATCACTGTTTGCTTGGAGTGAACGATTGGAAAGTTCCGCGAATGTCTGGGTCAGCCGGGCATTGGCAAGCTCGAAGGCCGACTCGCGCTCTTCGGTCATGCGCTTTTGGCGACTCCTGCCGATCAAGAGGGCAATGACAACGCCAAGAATCAGACCCAGGGCGAGCGCAGGTACGCCGATAGTCAGGTACAAAGGATCAAGAGTGAAGGAATTCATCAGTCGTCAAGATTAACTGCATTGAGGACGATTTGCGTGAGTTCTTCGGTGGTGGTCGCGATCACATCGGCATCCCATTCGCGGGGATCATCGTCTTCCGTAATGTAGCCGTAAGCGGCGGCAATAGTGGCCATGCCTGCCCGTTGGCCAGCTTCAATATCTCGTCCTGCATCGCCGATATAAATCGAAGTTTCAGGATCTACTCCGATCATGTCGCACGCGAGCAGCAGTGGAGCAGGGTCCGGTTTTCGGACGGACAACGTGTCTCCACTGACTATGCAGGCTGATCGATCCGCCAGTTTCAACGCCGCCAGTAATGGCCTGGTCAGGTGTTCGGGCTTGTTGGTAACGACACCCCAGGGGCAGCCCATGTCCTCAAGTTGATCCAGGAGCTCGATGAGGCCATCAAAAACTCGCGACTCCTCGCAGATCATTTCCGCGTAGCGTTCCAGATACTGTTGGTGCATTTCGTCCCCAAATCCTATTTCGAGGTCGGGGAAACCGACTCTCAATAGACCAATCGCGCCGTTGGAAACATTGGACCGCGCCAGTTCATACGGAGCAGGATCGAGTCCATATTCTTGCTGCAAAAGATGCAGCACAGCCACCATGTCCGGTGCGGTATCCACCAGCGTGCCGTCGAGATCGAAAAGGACGGCGTTGTATTCGGCACCATTGAGCTCAGACACGCTGAAAATACATCAGGTAATTAACGTCCAGATTCTGGCCGAGGGAGTAGTTTTTTGTGATCGGATTGTAGTGCATACCAATGCTGTCCTTTAGCGTAAGACCGGCGTGTCTTGCCCAGGACTCAAGCTCGGACGGTCGGATAAACTTCTCGTATTCATGCGTCCCGGCGGGCAAGAGTTTCAGGATGTATTCGGCGCCGACTATGGCAAACGCAAATGATTTCGGGTTGCGATTAATGGTTGAAAAGACCACGTGCCCACCAGGCTTCACGAGTTCGGCGCAAGACTGGATCACTTGGGAGGGGTCGGGAACGTGCTCCAGCATTTCCAGGCAGGTCACAACATCGAAAGTATCGGCCTCCGTTGCAGCGAGTTCTTCCGCCGTCATGTGCCGGTAGTCCACGTCCACACCCGACTCATGTTTATGCAGCCTCGCAACAGCGAGCGGTCCCTCCGCCATATCGATCCCTGTAACAATGGCGTTTGCCGCCGCCATAGCCTCCGCAAGGATGCCGCCGCCGCAGCCGATATCGACCACCTTGCGGCCCGCCAGGGAAACGTGCTGGCGAATCCAGTCCAGACGCAAAGGATTAATCTCGTGTAAAGCACGAAACTCGCCATGCGGGTCCCACCAGCGGGAGGCCAGTGCGTCGAATTTTGCGACCTCTGCCAAATCCACGTTATTTCTTGCTGTAGTCATTAGTCTCGCTACCTATACTCGGCTTATCGACGACGCAAATCGGTCGCGCCACTCATTGCTTCGCGCCAGCAAACTCGTCGTATCGATTTGTGTCAAATGTCCTTTGTCCAGCTGGTGTTTGCCTGCGATCCAGACATCCGTGACCTGATCGGCGCGCGCCGTATAGACGAGCTGCGATACCGGGTCATACACCGGTTGACTGTTCAAGCGGTTCAAATCAACGCAGGTAAGATCCGCCCATTTGCCGGCTTCTATGGATCCGGTCTCGTGTCCAAGTCCGAGCGCCACGGCACCGCCGAGCGTCGCCATTCGGAGTGCATCGCCGGCAGACAATGCCGCCGCGTCAGAGGCGACCGCCTTGGCCAGCAGGGCGGTCATGCGCATTTCTGACAGCATATCGAGGGAGTTGTTACTGGCAGCCCCGTCGGTACCGATGGCGACATTGATGCCGGCTTCTCGATACCGGGCTATCGGCGCAATGCCACTGGCCAGTTTCAAATTGGACCGCGGGCAGTGTACGACGTTAACGTCCGATTCGGCGAAAATCCCAATCTCGGCATCGTTCATATGCACCGCATGGACGGCTAGCAACGAACTATTCACGAGACCGAGCGCGTGCAGGCGTTCGATCGGCCGTTTTCCGGTTTTGTCGAGTGCAAGCGCGAGCTCGGCCACTGTTTCGTGCAGATGAATTTGTATCCTTACGTCGAGCTGATCCGCCAGCACACGCAGGTCGACGAATGACTCATCGGACAACGCAGAGCATGAATGCGGTGCGAAGCAGGTCGACACGAGGGGGTGGTCAGCATAGGGGTCATGAACCAGATCGTTGGCCTTGCCCATGTATTCGGCAACATTGGCCGCCCAAGCCGACGGGAATTCTATGACCGGGGTTCCAACCAGCGCACGCATGTGCAGGTCTACGGCGGTCTCAGCGACGATTTCAGGGAAGAAATACTGATCGCTGAAGCAGGTCGTGCCACCGGAAATCATTTCTGCTATGGCCAGCTCAGTGCCGTCACGGACCATTTCAGCGCCGACCCAGCGTTTCTCCACCGGCCAGATGCCTGCTCTGAGCCAGGACTCCAATGGCAAGTCGTCTGCCAATCCGCGCATCAAGGTCATAGCCGCATGAGTATGCGAGTTGACGAATCCCGGAATTAACAGATGATCCGGCCTCTCAATGAAGACACTCGGCTGATACCGAAGACGTGCGTCCGCAAGCGGGAGTATGTCCGTAATACGCCCGTCGTTCACGACCACACCGTGGTCAATAAGAACCACGTTCGTCGGGGCAACCGGGACACACCATCGAGGGGCAATCAAGGTATCGCAATGCTGCATAGTCGGGGGAGTATACGCGTCATGTTGTTCAGTTCCAGCGACGTTTTAAATAGGCCTGAAAGCGGCTAAAACACTGCTGTTTCGGCCCTTCCTGTGCTATCATTCTGCACCTGATCCGGCCGCCAATTTATCGCCGAAACAAGCACGCCACCAACACGAAATTATTCGCTTGAATTCCAGCAAAATCTGACTCTTTGAACCCGCTCTCCGGATCGGGATCACGCTGGGGTTGTAAGCCCAAGAAGTAGGAAAATATGACTGAAGTTGCACAGGAATTGCTGTCTGTAAGTCTCGAACAGGAGATGCAGCAGTCCTATCTCGATTATGCGATGAGCGTTATCGTTGGCCGAGCCTTACCGGATGTTCGAGACGGCCTGAAGCCAGTGCACCGCCGTGTCCTGCACGCTATGCGGGAACTGAACAACGACTACAACAAGCCTTACAAGAAATCGGCCCGTGTCGTCGGCGATGTCATCGGTAAATATCACCCGCACGGCGATTCAGCGGTGTACGACACGATAGTTCGCATGGCGCAGCCCTTTTCGTTGCGCTACATGCTGATAGATGGACAGGGCAACTTCGGTTCTGTCGATGGCGACTCACCGGCTGCCATGCGATACACCGAGGTGCGAATGTCCAAAGTAGCGCATGAATTGCTCGCGGATATCGAGAAGGAAACGGTCAATTTCGTCGAGAACTATGACGGCTCGGAAAGCGAGCCGTCAGTTATGCCAACGCGGATACCCAATTTGCTGGTCAACGGCTCGTCGGGTATTGCAGTCGGAATGGCAACGAATATTGCACCGCACAATCTCACCGAAGTGATCAATGCATGCCTCGCGCTGCTGCAAGACCCGTCGATCGACGTTACCGGACTCATGGAGCACATCCCGGGGCCCGATTTTCCGACCGCGGGCATTATCAATGGTGCTGCAGGGATCTATTCGGCGTACCGAACCGGCCGCGGCCGAGTACACATTCGTGCCCGAACGGCCATAGAGGTCGTCAATTCGCGTGGCAAAGAGGCGATCATCGTTACGGAGTTGCCTTACCAGGTTAATAAGGCGCGCCTGATCGAAAAAATTGCCGATCTGGTTCGAGAGAAACGCATCGAAGGCATCAGTGAGTTGCGCGATGAATCCGATAAAGACGGTATGCGCATCTACATCGAGCTCAAGACGGGCGAAATCAGCGACGTTGTGCTGAATAATTTGTACAAACACACGTCGATGCAGAGCGTTTTCGGCATCAATATGGTCGCGCTGCATGACGGTCAGCCGAAGCTGCTGAACCTCAAGCAGATGCTTGAGGCATTTTTGTCTCACCGCCGCGAAATTGTCACTCGCCGCACCATATTTGATCTGCGAAAAGCTCGAGACAGGGCACACATTCTGGAAGGTCAGACCGTCGCGCTGGCCAATATCGACGAAGTGATTGCTTTGATAAAGACGTCAGCTTCTCCGGTGGAGGCGAAAGTTGCCATTATGGCGCGCGATTGGCCGCCAGGCGCGGTAACGGCAATGCTGGAACGTGCCGGCGAGATGGATACGCGGCCCGATGGACTGGAGGCCGATGCCGGCCTTATTGATGGCAAATACCGTTTGTCAGCGGTCCAGGCACAAGCGATTCTCGATCTCCGACTGCACCGACTGACGGGGCTTGAGCAAGATAAAATAGTTAATGAATACAAAGAACTATTGGATAAAATTAAAGAGTTTTCAAGCATACTAGCCGATCCCGATTTGCTACTCGAAGTCATCAAAGCGGAATTGATACAAGTCCGCGACACCTATGGCGACGAGCGCCGCACGGAAATCATTCAGGATCATTCGGATCTCAGCATTGAAGACTTGATTCCCGCGGAGGAGGTCGTCGTGACCTTGTCTCATGGAGGTTATGCCAAGGCGCAGCCCATCGAAGACTATCAAGCTCAAAAACGCGGCGGTCGCGGACGATCGGCCACGAAAGTCAAAGACGAAGACTTTATCGACAAACTGTTCATAGCCAATACTCACGACACTATTTTGTGCTTCTCAAGTCGCGGCAAGATGTACTGGCTCAAAGTCTTCCAGGTACCGCAAGCGAGCCGCGGATCTCGTGGCAAGCCGATCGTGAATCTGTTGCCATTGGAGGACGGTGAGCGAATTAACGCGGTGTTGCCTATAAAAGAATATGAAGAAGGTCATTTCGTCTTCATGGCGACAGCGGCCGGAACGGTCAAGAAGACGCCGTTGAGTCAATTCGCACGCCCTCGTACCAATGGCATCATTGCCATTGATTTGCGAGATGACGACAAGCTCGTCAGCGTCGAAATCACGAACGGACAAGCCGAGGTTTTGTTGGTCGGGAGCCATGGCAAGTCGATTCGATTCAAGGAAGAGGATGTTCGTCAGATGGGCCGCGGCGCAGCCGGGGTCCGTGGCATCAAATTGCCAAAAGGCGACAAGGTAATTGCGCTGTCGATCATGCGCCAGGGACTGATCCTCACAGCGACAGAAAATGGATACGGAAAGCGTACCCCGGTTGAGGATTTTCCGGTGCAGGGGCGGGGCGGTCAGGGCGTGATCGCAATTCAGACGACGGCCAGGAATGGCAAGACTGTTGGCGCGTTGCAGGTCGCAGATGAAGACGAGGTCATGTTGATCAGTTCAAATGGCACCTTGGTTCGCACCGGCGTCGATGATATTTCCATCATGGGACGCAATACTCAGGGTGTCCGGCTAATTCGGGTCGAGGAAGGGCAGCGCTTGGTTGGATTGGCACGAATCGAGGCTATCGAGGAAGAAGAAGAGTAGTGCACCATTAAGGTGCGGCACCACGATGGCGGGCTGAGCATATCCCCATTTAGATAGTGCAATTCCAATTTCAGGCCGTACAATACGCGGCCTACCCCCCCCTTGAGGACCGCTGCGACATGTCTCGCGTCTACAATTTTAGTGCCGGCCCGGCAGCCCTTCCGCTCGAAGTACTTGAACAAATAAAGAACGACATTTTTGACTGGCAGGGCACTGGCATGTCCGTCATGGAAGTCAGTCACCGCGGCAAAGAATTTGTGGAACTCGCCGCCCGCGCCGAGGCCAACTTGCGAAAACTGCTCGGCGTGCCGGGCGACTACAGTGTGCTTTTTCCGCAAGGCGGCGCCACACTGCAGATGGCAATGACGCCGATGAATCTTTCGGCACCGGGTGAGACGGCCGACTATGTTGTCACTGGTTCCTGGGGTAAGAAAGCGGCTGGTGAAGCGGCGATATTTTGCAACGCAAATATCGTAGCTGATGCGTCAGACAAGAATTTTACGTACATCCCGGATGAGTCGACCTGGAAGCGCAGCGAAAATGCGGCCTACCTGCACTACACCCCCAACGAAACGATCGCTGGAGTTGAATTTCATTTTGTGCCTGGCGGAGACGTGCCGTTGGTTGCAGACATGTCGAGCACCATCTTGTCGCGACCGATCGATGTCAGCCGCTTCGGCGTGATTTATGCCGGCGCCCAGAAGAACATTGGTCCGGCGGGAATCACCCTGGTCATAGTCAGGAATGAATTGTTGGGCCGGGCTCGAGCCGACAATCCGCATTTGTTGACCTGGAAGTCGTACGCAGATTCAGACTCCATGACCAATACGCCGCCGACTTTCGCCTGGTATGTTGCTGACCTCGTTCTCCAATGGCTGCTGAACCAAGGCGGCGTTGAGGCGATGGGTAAAGTCAATTTACGCAAGGCGAGCAAACTGTATGCTGCGATCGACAACTCGTCCTTTTACTCCAACCCGGTAGCGAAGGATTGTCGGTCCTGGATGAATGTACCTTTCGTGTTGGCTGACGCGGGTCTGGATGCAAGGTTTTTGCAGGAAAGTAAGGCAGCAGGACTCACCAACCTGAAAGGCCATCGATCGGTCGGCGGTATGCGCGCGTCAATTTATAATGCGGTCAGCGAAGAGGCGGTCGATGCACTCATCGCATTTATGGCTGAATTCGAAAGGACGAACGGATAACAAGATGTTCAAAATACTCACACTCAATAATATTTCTGTTGCTGGTCTGCGACGATTTCCCCGAAATCGCTACGAAGTCGCGTCCGAAATGACTCATCCGGATGCGGTGCTTTTGCGTTCTCAGAATATGCACAACGCGGTAATTCCTGCGTCGGTCGCGGCGATTGGTCGTGCAGGCGCCGGTACCAATAATATTCCGATTGACGCAATGAGCGCACGGGGAATTCCGGTATTTAACGCACCCGGCGCGAACGCGAATGCCGTTAAAGAACTCGTTATTGCAAGCATGTTGATCGGTGCCCGCAACCTTTGTCGTGCCAGCGAACACGTCTCCGCGCTGAAGGAGACTGGTGATGCTCTGAATGCGGCGGTTGAGGCAGGGAAAAAGCAGTTCGTTGGTATCGAACTACCCGCTAAAACGCTGGGCGTCATCGGCCTCGGTGCTATTGGCGTTGAGGTGGCGAATTCGGCACTGGCCCTCGGAATGAAAGTTGTCGGCTTCGATCCTGCGATTACAGTTCGGAATGCCTGGCAACTGTCGTCGGGTGTCGAACACGCGGAGACTCTCGATCAGCTGTTCCAGCATGCCGATTTCGTGACCTTGCATGTGCCACTGATCGATGCGACCCGCAACATGGTCAATGCGGATCGGATCAAACTTATGAACGACGGTGGAATCCTCATCAATTTCTCACGCGACGGAATTATCGATAACGCGGCGGCAATCGCTGCTCTCGATAGCGATAAATTGCACGCCTACGTAAGCGACTTCCCGACGCGCGAGCTGATTGCTCATCCGAAAGTGATTGTATTCCCTCATTTAGGCGCATCAACAGCCGAGGCGGAGGACAATTGCGCGATCATGGTGGCCGACAACGTCAAGGATTATCTCGAGAACGGCAACATACGATACTCAGTCAATTTCCCGGAGGCCCGCATGCCGCGAAATGGTGCCTGGCGTATGACCATGGCGAACGCGAATGTGCCAAACATGGTGGGCCAGATATCCACGCTCATCGCGAACGCGGGCTTGAATATCGAGGACCTGTTAAACAAGTCTATGGGTGGACTCGCGTACACAATCGTGGACGTCAACGCGGCACCGTCGCAGGAGCTGCTGGATGCCATACGCGCGATTGACGGCATTCTGACGTTGCGAAATCTCGGTAAGCCTGTATAAGCTCAGGATTCCATTAGGTTTTCGGCACGGGTTTGGTATGACTGGCTCAAGTAAAGACATCAAGGCCCTGGATCTCCTGGAGATCCGCAAACGCATCAACGACGTCGATGAGCGCATCCAGGCGCTGATCAACGAGCGCGCAACCATGGCACAGAAGGTTGGAGTTGCGAAGGGCAAACTGGCTTCAGCTGTCGATTACTACCGCCCCGAACGTGAAGCAGAAGTTCTCAGAGGGGTATTGGCTCGCAACGAAG
>JALHUQ010000262.1 GCA_022866645.1 Woeseiaceae bacterium
ATGCTCCGGGCGTAGATCGCCATGGCTGTCCACGATCTGCCGCTGACGGACGCGCTCAGTAAGATAGTGAGGACAGTCGGCAAGAAACCTGCGTTGAGCGCCGTGTATCCGCGAGACCACCCCGGCCGGTAATGCGAATTTTGGATCAAGCAGGATTCGATCGTTGGCGGAAAGACTATGATCCCAATCTGCGATATGGGATGCTGGCGAAATGTAGATGCGCTTCGCGCGGTGATAGAAGTCACCAAGAATGCGTCCCAGACGATCAAGCTGCATGACATCGATTGAGCGCGTAAGGATCAGGGATTCGAGTGTGAGTACGCTGTCAAGCTGGCGCATCACAACCAGCCAGTCGACAATTTTTCCTTTGGAAAAAGATAGACCTTCCGATGACGCGCGCAGTGGAACGACATCGAGATATGTAGAGTAAGCGAGTCGGCGGTTCAACTCGAGTTCCGCGCGACAGGCGCCTTCACGACGTTCCAGTGTCGAAAAGTCAAGATAGGGAAAGCGAACAGGCTTCTTAAGTTTGTAGACCGTTTTCCCGGTAAGAAAGACCCATGACATGTGGGTTTCCTTGACTTCGATTTGAACGCTTGTATCTGGATAAGACTCCGGCTTCCGAAGAAATTGTACCTTTTCCGCTAGCGTCGCATTGTCGGAATCTCTTGAAGAATTGTTCGCGTGCAATAGCTGATATCCGTTCCCGTTGGACGCTGAGTTCGGCGCCGTGACACCATCGCTACGGCAGATTGTCAATACTTCGCATCTATCTTAACGATAACATGGGCGCAAAGGGGCTGTCAGACTAATGGCAACTTATCTCTGATAAGAAGGCAAGATGCGACAGGGCATTGTCACATTAACTCGGCTGGCCTTTGACCGCGACCCTGAAGTAGCATCTCCGGATGAAAAATATATCCTTTAAACGCCACCGTTTTCCGCCTGAAGTCATCTGCCACGCAGTCTGGCTCTACGCCCGGTTCACTCTGAGCTTTCGAGACGTAGAAGACCTCCTCGCGCAGCGCGGCCTCGATATCTCCTACGAATCCGTGAGGCGGTGGTTTCTTAAGTTTGGCCAGCCCATAGCCAGGAACCTGCGGTCAAAGCGACCAAAACCCAGCGACTACTGGCATCTGGACGAAATGGTCATTGTTATCCGTAAGAAGCGGCATTGGTTGTGGCGTGCGGTGGACAATGAAGGCGAGGTTTTGGAGTTTCTGGTGCAGTCGAAGCGTAACGCCAAAGCAGCGAAAAGGTTGCTTCGTAAGCTCTTGAAGAAGCAGGGATGGGCACCCGCTCGCATGATAACCGATAAGCTCGATCGTATCCTGTCGCCTTTAAATCGATGGGCTTGACGGCGGAACATATCGACAATAAGCGATCAAATAATCGGGCGGAGAACTCGCATCAACCGGTGCGAAGACGCGAACGAAAGATGCAGAGATTCAAGTCACTGGGATCCGCACAGGGATTCCTCAACATCCACTCCGCCGTCTACAACACCTTCTACGTTCAACGTCATCTAGAAAACCGAACTCGATTCAAGAGCCTTCGCACTGAAGCATTCGGTGTATGGGAAAGTGCGGCCACAGCTGCGTGAAGAAATTGGGGGGTCGAACTTTTGCGTCCAACGTCACTTAACGTGACAATGCCAACAATACCGATGCTACCGCTGCTCCTCGGATGTCGTGTCTGCCGTTGGTTTTTCTAACGTACCTATGACATATGACACTATGTCCGCTCGATTTGATTCATCAGGCGCAAAGTGTCCAGAAAGAAAAGTACTGAGTTGCGCCTCTCGCTCGTCAACGGGTATGCGACTCGCGAGTAGCAGAATTTCTGCTTCGACATGGCAGCTTGTGCACTGCGCTAATTCACCCTCTTGAGCTTCGCTTGAGACTGAAAACCACAATAATGATACACTTACAAGAACAAGCACTTTACCGAGACCGCAAGAGGGAGGGAGAGTAGCTAAGGCCATAAGATTTGCTCCTAATACTATTTTCAATTTCTAAACTTTACTTGTGAGAATGCCGTTTGAACGGACCAGTCTCATTTGTGGCTCAGTTTCGAGACCGAGCTGGCTTTTGACCTAGCCTGGCTCTACGCTCGATTCACTCTGAGTTATCGAGACG
>JALHUQ010000263.1 GCA_022866645.1 Woeseiaceae bacterium
ATCGCTTAACGGATAAAAGGTACTCCGGGGATAACAGGCTTATTCCTCCCAAGAGTCCACATCGACGGAGGAGTTTGGCACCTCGATGTCGGCTCATCACATCCTGGGGCTGTAGCAGGTCCCAAGGGTATGGCTGTTCGCCATTTAAAGTGGTACGCGAGCTGGGTTTAGAACGTCGTGAGACAGTTCGGTCCCTATCTGCCGTGGGCGTTGGAAATTTGAGAAGAGCTGCTCCTAGTACGAGAGGACCGGAGTGGACGTATCTCTGGTGTTCCGGTTGTCACGCCAGTGGCATTGCCGGGTAGCTATATACGGACGGGATAACCGCTGAAAGCATCTAAGCGGGAAGCCCCCTTCAAGATTAGATTTCCCTGGAGCTTTAAGCTCCCTTAAGTGCCCTCGAAGACTACGAGGTTGATAGGCTGGGTGTGGAAGCGCAGTAATGTGTGAAGCTAACCAGTACTAATTGCACGTGAGGCTTGATCATATAACGCCAAAATGTTTTGGTTGTTGTGTGCGACATGGAATGCGACACGAAGATAAATCTCAGATTGTCAGAAATTTTCCGAATTGTTATTTTTTCCCAGAAAAGGGGTCAGACCCCTTTTTTGACAGGAATAAGGATTTGTCAGATTACCCTTTAAAGGGGAGTCTGAATCCTTCTTCCTAAACCAGTTTTCTGGCGGCAATAGCGAGTGGGTACCACCCGATCCCTTTTCGAACTCGGAAGTGAAAACGCTCAGCGCCGATGGTAGTGTGGGGTCTCCCCATGTGAGAGTAGGACACCGCCAGGATTTATTTTGAGAAAGCCGCACCCCGAAAGGGTGCGGCTTTTTTTATGGTTTTTTTGGAGATCGGTCGGACGCGCTGAGAGAGGCATCAAGCGCAGCAGTATTGGAACGCAGTTTGGTTGCTTTTTCACCCCGATCTCTACGGAATCTTCTTCAAATGAGGGCGCACAGTCCTGATGGTCCGCGTTTTTTGCCTGTTTTCCCGCCTATGCCCGTTTCGTTCCGGATCAGCGATCCAGCGCCCGAAGTTCGACCCGCCGGTTTTCGGCCATGCCCTTCGCTGTCAGGCTGGACGCGTCCTTGTGCGACTCGCCATAGCCGCGCACGGTCAGTCTCGCCGGGTTGACGCCTGCCTGCTCGAGATATTCACGCACGGCCTCGGCACGACGCAGCGACAGACCCATGTTGTACTTCTCCGGGCCCCGTGAATCCGCGTAGCCGGCAATCTCGACCTGCAGGTCGGGATTACGCGATAAGGTCGATGCCGTCTTGTCGAGCATGTGTCTCGACGTTTCGAGGACTACGTCGGAGTCGAACCCGAAGTAAATATTTGTCAGCTCGACGATTTCGCAGCCGTTTGAGTCCACTTTGGCGCCCGCCACGGTGCCGGGGCACTGATCCCGGTCATCGCTAACGCCGTCCCGGTCGCTGTCCGCAGGACAGCCTTCCGAATCGACCGCCGTGCCTGCAGGCGTGTTCGGGCATGCATCCCACGCGTCAGAGACACCGTCGCCATCGCTGTCCGCTTCCGGCTCACTGGCCGCCGCCATTAGTGCAGGACCCGAACCGCCGCCAAACGAGTACTGGAGGCCGAGCGAACCGACCTGGTCCGTCAGGGAATTGTCGCTGTCGAAGGCATGTCGCAAGCGCCACTCGGCGCGCAGTGACCAGGGACTGTCGCCGAAGCGAACCTTCAATCCGAGACCGCCCGTTGCCGTCATGTTGCTCGCCGTCGAGCCGGCGGGCGGCAAGCCGCCGAAATCTGGTTCTCCTACATTCGCGCGTAGATAGCCCAGTCCACCGATGACATACGGGGAAAACCGGCTGTCCGGAAGGAAGTTCCCGATGGCATTGAAGCCGAGTTCCAGGTGTTCCTGGCCCGGAAAACCGTCAACGTCGTGGTAGCCGAGCAGACCCTCAAGCCAGAAGTGATCGCTCATCTCCCTACCGAGCTGAATCTGCCCGCCCGAAAAGGAATCGTCGATCTTTCGATCAGGGTCATCGTCGGTATAGCCAATCGACGGGCTAATGTACCAGTCGCCCTCGTCAGCTTCTGCCGCCAGTGAAACCAAAACCAGTGAAACCAAAAGGAATAGTGCGAGAGTGAGTAGCCTGAGCATTTTGGTCGCGTCGCTTGATGTCGTCGGGTAACAAGGTGTCCAGTTTAGACCTGCCGTGGCGTATAAGACAAATAAACGCCCTTTTGCATCAAGCGCAGCAGTATTGGAACGCAGTTTGGTTGCTTTTTCACCCCGATCTCTACGGAACCTTCTTCAAATGAGGGCGCACAGCTGCCCGTTTTCAGACCAGCCGATACCCTGTCGAAGCCGTTTCTGGTCGCAACACGGGTAAAGCGGGAAAATTCAGCTGAATTAGCTAAACAGGCTAGCTTGTGGTGGCGCGCGAGGGTTGTGAATCCGTCCCCCTAAATCGAGCGACGATTTCTCCTGCAGAAGGGCCAGAATCTTCCTGATGACCACGGGATCCTCAATGCAGGCAGCTGACACCAGGGCGTAACTAATATATTGGAGAGGTGGCTGAGTGGGTCTGGGAGTTCGAACCCAGTTCGAGATTGAGCAATCAACCTAAATCAGGATTCTCCACGAAACCGATAACCCGGCGCCCGTAGCCTCTGTCGCAACGCGACAAATTCGGCGTCCATTTCGTTGCCTGTGTTAGCACAAGACTGCGCCCGTTTCACACCCTATCACCTTCTCCAGATAAGCATCTGGGATATCACATTTCTCGCCCACGAGATGTTCCAGGCATGCCATCGTGTGGCCCTTCCAACAGGTTTCAAACACCACGCACGAAACCCGCAGCCTGTTTGAGGGATTGGGTATTTATTGCCGCCAGGTAAAGCGCTTCGTGACCGGCGGCGCGCAGTGCCTTCTTAGTGATGCCTTCCAGGTTCGGTCGCTTCTCCGCAGCATCACTCGCGGCTCCTATTCCGCCGCCAAATTCAATGATCATCTTGATCCCATCAGCGAATGTCGTCTGCAAATTTGAATTCCACTTCACTGGATGAAATAACTGAAAGAACAAATGCGCTTTGATGTCTGACGGATCGGATTCGTGATAGGTACCTGTGAAATTAGACAATACCTTCACTTCAGATGGACTGAATTCAGCCGCGTCCAGGACAGGCCGAAAATATTGTGCGGCTTTGACCATATAGTAGGTATGGAAAGCACCCTCTGTTTTCAATCGAACTGGACGCCTCCGCTCACCGCTGTCTTGAACCGCCTTTTCCACCAAGGCGAGATCTTCAGGTCGACCGCCAATTACGGTCTGTTGGGGCAGGTTGTAACCAGCAACTGCGCAGTGGTAACGCTCGGCAATGGGTCGAATGGTATCGAGATCCAATGCGTAAACGCTCATTTCACCCTCACCGTGTGCGCCCATCAGCTCTCCTCGTTTCTGCACCAGTTTAAGCGCGTTTTCGAAACTGAGGACCTTCGCTGCAACCAGTGCTGAGTACTCGCCAAGACTGTGTCCTGCGGCCATAGCTGGTTTTAGGCGATCATCAGTCAATTCCCTGAAGACCTCCAGGCAAGCGATGGAATGGGTCAGCAGGGCAACTTGCGTGTAGCGTGTCTGATTGAGCTTCTCCTCCGGGTCATTAAAGGAAAGCTCCGCAACATCGTAACCAATGACGTTGCTGGCCTGCGCATAGACTTTTCTGGCGATAGCATAATCGTCGCAGAGATCGCTACCCATACCCGGATACTGGGACCCCTGCCCGGGGAAGACGTATAGAATGTGTTGTTCGCACTCAAGCATGGCACTAATACCCAAGATGTTCGCAAAAGCGAAGATTAGTCACGAGCATAGGGGAAAGCAAATCGTGAATTAAGCTACGCGAGCCTCTCGAAAGCTTCGCGTACTTCCGACGGCGCCTGGACGAGCTCGATCAATACACCTTCCCCGCCGATGGGAAACTCTTCGTCCGCTTTCGGATGAATGAAGCAGATGTCGAAACCGGATGCTCCCTTGCGGATACCACCCGGTGCAATACGTACACCACGAGTTTGTAGCCAACTCACCGCTGTCTTCAGATCGTCGATCCACAACCCCACGTGATTGAGTGGCGGGCTCTGCACCCTGGGTTTCTTGTCGGGATCGAGCGGCTGCATCAGATCAACCTCAACTTTGAGGGGGCCGGAGCCGACGACCGCAATGTCTTCGTCGACATTTTCAGAGACGCTCTGGTAAGTACCACTGAATTCGAGACCCAGCGTATCTACCCATAATGTGCGCAGGCGGTGCTTGTCCGGACCGCTCACCGCGATCTGCTGAATACCCAGCACTTTAAATGGCCGGTCACTCATAGGTACCTCCACGCTTGAATCGTAGTCTCATTGTTTGCGCCGCTTGAGAAATATCTCAAGCAATTGCCTTGCGGCGACGGTCGGCGGGATCCGACCCTCGCTAGCCGCAGCCTCAAGGGCCGGAATTTGATTGCGCACCTGCGGGTCACTTTGTAGCGCAGTGACGAGGTTATTGCTCACCTCTGACCACATCCAGTCGCGGGATTGCGCCGCACGGCGCGTTGTGAACTGGCCACTGGCGTCGAGCATTTCGCGGTGGCGCAAGGCGACCTCCCAGGCTTCGGCGATGCCCACCCCGTCGCGGGCGGAACAGGTCTGAACCTCGACCTTCCAGTTCGCCGATCGGGGATGCAGCAGTGTCAGCGCGCTACGATAGGCCGCTGCGGTTCGCCCGGCGAGCGCCAGCAGGTCGTCATCGGCCTTGTTGATAAGGATGAGGTCAGCCAATTCCATGATGCCACGTTTGATGCCCTGGAGGTCATCGCCACCGCCCGGCAAAAGCAGCAATACGAACATATCGGTCATATCCGCCACCTTGGTTTCGGACTGGCCGACACCGACGGTCTCCACGATGATGACGTCGAAACCGGCCGCCTCACAGAGTATTAAGGCCTCGCGGCTGCGCCGGGTGACGCCGCCCAGCGTATCGCCTGCAGGCGAAGGTCGGATGTAGGCCTCACTGCGACGTGACAGCAACTCCATACGTGTTTTGTCGCCCAGAATGGAACCGCCGCTGATCGCTGAAGAAGGATCCACGGTGAGCACTGCCACTCGGTGTCCGGCATCAATTACGTGGTTGCCAAGAGCCTCGACAAAGGTCGACTTGCCAACCCCCGGAACTCCCGAGATCCCCAGCCGAATTGAATTGCCCGCGTGTGGTATCAGGCGCTCGAGCAGGGCGCTGGCCGCAGCACGGTGATCCTGATGCGTGGACTCTATCAATGTGATGGCCCGCGCAAGCGCACGCCGGTTCCCTTCGAGCACACCGTTGGCCAGTGCTTCGGTTTCCTGCTCCCCAACCCCCTCGCTTCTTTGCGATGACACCTGCGCTACTCCAACTCCATGATCTTGTCACCCACGGCAAGGCTGGCACCGGTCTTGAAGTGGATACTGGCTACGATTCCATCGCGTTCGGCATACAGCGTATTCTCCATTTTCATGGCCTCGACAACCGCCAACTCGTCGCCAGCATTGACCGCATCGCCTTCTTTCACGGCGACCGACACCAACAGCCCCGGCATGGGTGAAAGCAGGTACTTGGACATATCCGGAGCTGTCTTCACCGGCATGTACTTCAGGAGTTCAGCCGCCCGTGGAGTGAGTATCCACACATCGGCTTGGGAACCGCCATGAAGGAGGCGATAGGTCTGCTCATTGCGCTCTACCTGAACGAAGACCTTTTTGCCATTGATGGAGCCATCGAAGAGGTGCTGCCCAAACTCCCACTTACTGCGTACAGCATAGGTACTGCCGTTGTAATGCACATCGTGGCCGCCTTCAACGGGCACAACAGAGACAGGATGGTGCTGATCGTCCATTACCACCACCCAGTCTTCGGGTACGAGGCGCTCATGCCCGGACAATTGGCCATCGATCTGAGCGGCACGATCTCGGTGGCCGCGAAGCATGGCGGCTGCGACGGTGATGAACGTCGCGGGATCCTCGTGCGGCAGGTCCGCCGGGTGGAAGCCGTCCGGATACTCTTCACCAATCATATTGGTGCTCATGTTCCCGTCCACGAAGCGCGGATGTACCATCAGCGCCGACAAGAAGCTGAGGTTGCTGGAGACGCCGCGAATAAGAAAGCGATCAAGCGCCGTGCGCATGTGTGCTGTGGCCTCTTCACGGTTGGCACCATAAGTGATGAGTTTCGCAATCATCGGGTCGTAGTACATGGAGACTTCGCCGCCTTCATAAACGCCAGTGTCTACACGCACATGTTTATCCTCCTCGGGCGGGCGGTAGTACACGAGGCGGCCAGTGGAGGGCAGAAAGTTGCGGAATGGATCCTCGGCATAAACCCGGGATTCAATAGCCCAGCCATTGATGCCCACGTCCGCCTGCGCAATTGGCAATTTTTCGCCATCTGCTACACGGATCATGAGTTCCACCAAATCGATGCCGGTTATCAGCTCCGTAACCGGGTGTTCCACTTGCAGGCGGGTGTTCATCTCCAGGAAATAGAAGTTGCGCTGCTTATCGACAATGAACTCCACAGTACCCGCGGACTCGTAATTCACTGCCTTTGCAAGAGCGACTGCCTGCGCACCCATTTTCTTGCGGGTTTTCGCGTCAAGAAACGGCGACGGCGCTTCTTCAATCACTTTTTGGTGACGGCGCTGCAGGGAACATTCACGCTCGTTGAGATAGATCGTGTTGCCATGGCTGTCGGCCATGATCTGGATCTCGATATGGCGTGGATCTTCAATAAATTTCTCGATGAAGATGCGGTCGTCGCCGAAACTGGAGCGAGCCTCATTGCCGGCTCGCTCGAACCCGTCCCGGCACTCGTCGTCGTTGCGAGCCATACGCATGCCTTTGCCACCACCGCCTGCGGTGGCTTTAAGCATCACCGGGTAGCCGATCTCATTTGCGATCTTAACCGCATGTTCGCCGTCACGAATCACGTCGGTACATCCGGGTATGGTGTTTACACCTGCCTCATCAGCCAGTTTCTTGGATGTGATTTTGTCGCCCATAGCCTCAATGGCATGGGTGTTCGGGCCAATGAAGGTGATTCCCGCTGCCGCCAATGATTGGCAAAACCCGGAATTCTCGGAGAGAAATCCGTAGCCTGGGTGTACCGCCTGGGCACCGGTATCCAGGCAGGCCTGGAGAATCTTGTCCTTTAACAAATAGCTTTGAGCGGAAGCAGCAGGTCCGATGTGTACGGCCTCATCGGCCATTCGTACATGCAAGGCACCACGGTCCGCATCGGAATAGACGGCAACGGTCTTGATGCCCATGTTGCGCGCAGACTTGATAACGCGGCAGGCAATCTCACCGCGGTTTGCGATCAGGATCTTATCGAACACCTGTAAATCCTCTAGAGCGGAATGTTGTCATGCTTGCGCCACGGGTTGTCGAGCTGTTTGTTGCGCAGCATGGCAAGTGAGCGACAGATGCGCTTGCGCGTGGCATGGGGGGCAATAACATCATCAACATAGCCCCGGCTGCCAGCGATAAACGGATTGGCAAATTTTTTCCGATACTCTTCGGTCCGCTCGGCAATCTTTTCGTCATCACCAATATCGTTACGGAAGATGATCTCCACTGCTCCCTTGGGCCCCATTACTGCGATTTCCGCACTAGGCCAGGCCAGGTTAACGTCACCGCGCAGATGCTTGGAACTCATCACGTCATAAGCACCGCCATAGGCCTTTCGGGTGATGATGGTAATCTTTGGAACCGTGGCCTCGGCGAAGGCAAATAACAGCTTTGCGCCATGCTTGATGATGCCGCCGTGCTCCTGTGCCGTGCCCGGCAGGAAGCCTGGTACGTCGACGAACGTGACAATAGGAATATTGAACGCATCGCAAAACCGTACGAAACGTCCCGCCTTGATGGATGACTTAATGTCCAGGCATCCTGCCAGCACCTTGGGCTGATTGGCCACGATGCCCACCGTCGAGCCGGCCATGCGGACAAAACCAATGATGATGTTCTGTGCATGCTCGGGCTGCAGTTCGCAGAATTCGTTGTCGTCCGAGACCTTGTGAATCAACTCCTTCATGTCGTAAGGCAAGTTGGGGTTTTTCGGCACCAGCGTGTCGAGTGACATTTCCAGGCGATCGGCGCGATCAGGTGTGGGCCGGTGAGGGGGCTTCTCGCGATTGTTGGCTGGCAAATAGTTTATGAACCGTCGCACCATCAACAGCGTTTCTACGTCGTTTTCGTAGGCGCGATCGCAGACGCCGGAGACGGTGGAATGGCTTATGGCACCGCCCAGATCTTCCGCAGTCACCGTTTCGTGGGTCACGGTTTTGACCACGTCGGGTCCGGTGACGAACATATAAGAGCTGTCTTTCACCATGAATATAAAGTCGGTCATGGCCGGAGAGTAGACGGCGCCACCGGCGCACGGGCCCATGATGACGGAGATCTGCGGCACCACACCGGACGCCAGCACATTGCGCTGGAACACCTCGGCGTAGCCGCCCAGGGAAGCCACGCCCTCCTGGATGCGGGCACCGCCCGAGTCATTCAGGCCGATGATGGGCGCGCGCACTTTCATGGCCTGATCCATGACCTTGCAGATCTTTTCGGCATGCGCCTCGGAAAGCGAGCCACCAAAGACGGTGAAATCCTGGCTGAAGACAAAGACCACCCGGCCATTGATCGTGCCACAACCGGTGACTACGCCATCACCGGGCACCTTCTTGTCCGCCATGCCGAAGTCGACGCAGCGGTGCTCGACGAAAGTATCCCATTCTTCGAAACTTTCCTCATCGAGGAGCAGCTCAAGACGTTCACGGGCGGTGAGCTTCCCGTGGCTGTGTTGGACGTCGATCCGCTGCTGACCACCGCCGAGGGCGGCCGCCTTACGTTTATCTTCCAGTTGTTCGATAATTTCTTGCATACGCTATCCTTTGTACGTCGCAGGCCCGCCGACGTTCGACAACACTGATATTCACTCCAGCGCCTTACTCCTGGTTCCGGCGCTGTCGGATAATATCCAGCACCTCGCGGGCGGCCAGCAGGATATTGGTGCCCGGCCCGAAGATAGCCGATACACCGCAGGCCAGCATCTCTTCGTAGTCTTGTGGCGGAATGACGCCACCGCAAATGACGATGATGTCTTGTGCGCCCTCCCGTTTCAAACCCTCGATGACCTGCGGAACCAGCGTTTTGTGTCCGGCCGCCTGGGAAGATATGCCAATCACATGTACATCGTTTTCGATGGCTTCCATCACGGCTTCTTCCGGGGTCTGAAAAAGAGGTCCGATATCAACGTCGAAGCCGATATCAGCGAAAGCGGTGGCGATCACCCTGGCGCCGCGATCATGTCCATCCTGACCGAGCTTGCAGACCAGCATACGTGGTCGGCGCCCCTCGGCCCCCTCGAAATTTGCTACTTCCTCGCGTATTGAATCAAAATCCACGTCGCCCTCATATGCAGACCCGTAAACACCTGAGATGGAATGAGTCACAGCCCGGTGGCGGGTGTAGACTTTCTCCAGCGCATCAGAAATCTCGCCGACCGTGGCCCGTGCGCGTGCAGCGGCGACAGCCAGCGCCAGCAAATTGCCGGTGTTCTCTTCGGCTGCCCGGGTCAGAGCGTCCAGGGACTTGCGGCAATCCGCTTCGACTCTGCTGCGACGCACTTCATTAATGCGTCGAATTTGGGCCTCGCGCACGGCCGCATTGTCGATGTTCAGAATGTCGATCGAAGGTTCTTCTGACAGCTGATATTTGTTGACCCCGACGATGGTCTCTTCGCCGCGGTCGATACGCGCCTGCCGCCGCACCGAAGCCTCCTCGATACGCATCTTGGGCATACCGCTCTCCACGGCCTTGGTCATGCCGCCCATGTCCTCCACCTCGTCAATGAGCTTGCGCGCCTCGGCGGCCAGGTCGTGGGTCAGGCGTTCCAAATAGTAGGAACCTGCCAGTGGGTCCACGACGCTGGTGATGCCGGTTTCCTCTTGCAGTACGAGTTGAGTATTTCGGGCGATGCGAGCCGAAAACTCGGTGGGCAGCGCAAGTGCCTCATCGAATGAATTGGTGTGTAATGACTGCGTGCCGCCGAAGGCGGCTGCCATGGCTTCGATCGTGGTGCGCATGATGTTCGTGTACGGGCTCTTGGCGGTGAGACTGACACCAGAGGTTTGACAGTGCGTGCGCAGCATCAGTGACCTGGGGTCTTTCGGCGAAAACTTCTCGGCCATGAGCGTCGACCAAAGCAGGCGCGCGGCCCGCAGTTTGGCCACCTCCATAAAGAAGTTCATGCCGATGGCGAAAAAGAACGACAGGCGTGGAGCGAAGGCATCCACGTCGAGGCCACTGTTGATCGCGGCGCGTACGTACTCGATGCCGTCGGCGATTGTATACGCTAATTCCTGGGCACAAGTCGCGCCGGCTTCCTGCATGTGGTAGCCGGATATGGAAATGGGATTGAAGCGGGGCATGTTGGCAGACGTGTAAGCAATAATGTCGGACACGATCCGCATGGACGGTGCGGGCGGATAGATATAGGTATTGCGAACCATGAACTCCTTCAGGATATCGTTCTGTAGGGTTCCGGCCAGCTTATCCGGCGCCACGCCCTGTTCTTCGGCGGCGGTGATGTACATTGCCATGATCGGCAACGCGGCGCCGTTCATAGTCATCGAAACCGAAATCTCGTCGAGCGGGATACCGTCGAACAGAATCTTCATATCGGCGATGCTGTCGATGGCCACACCGGCCTTGCCCACATCACCGACAACACGCGGGTGGTCCGAGTCGTAGCCACGATGAGTGGCGAGATCGAAGGCCACCGAGAGGCCCGTCTGCCCCGCCTCCAGGTTCTTTCGGTAGAAGGCGTTGGATTCTTCTGCGGTGGAAAAACCCGCGTACTGACGTACGGTCCATGGGCGGCCCGCGTACATGGTCGCTTTGGGCCCACGGACAAAAGGCGCCAAGCCGGGCAGCGAATCGAGGTGTGCGAGTCCTTCGAGATCTTCGGCCGTGTACAGCGGCTTGACCGCGATGCCCTCGGGCGTATTCCAGACCAGTTCCTCGGGCGACCGGCCTTTGCGTTCTTTGCTGGCGAGTGATCGCCAATCGTCAAGAGATTTCTTCGCAAACTTCGTCATTTCAATTCGTGCTCTTCATCAACGCTGTGCCAGCCTCAAAACCTCTTATATTCAGGAAGATTCAGAGTATAGGGCAGATCAGCGGCCTATTATCAGGAATTGCCAGCCTGGCTTCCATCAAAGAAGATTTGACAGTACGCTGCCCTCCGATATGGGCGGCAGGACGGGAATCGATATCAATGATTACTAGAATTGTCAGAATGCATTTCAGGCCGGGAGAAAGCGACGCTTTCCTGGATACATTCAATGCATCCAAACACATGATTCGGCAATTCAAAGGATGTCAGCACTTGTGCCTGTACAACGAAGCCGGTCTTCCCGACGTTTTCTTCACGTACAGCATCTGGACTTCGGCAGCGCACCTCGATGCCTACAGGAGTTCGAAGCTGTTCCGAGATACCTGGACGACAACGAAGGCTTTATTCGCTGACAAGGCGCAAGCTTGGTCCATAAAGGAGGTGGAGACAGTGGGCGTCTCCTGAGTTCATACGTAAGCGCTCCACCATCGCCGCCTCCGCGGACAAATCCCGGTGTGCCGCAAGCGGCATTTGCCGAGAAAATTGGCTGGACGACGACTCGATTGCGTATAAGACAAATAAACGCCCTTTTGCATCAAGCGCAGCAGTATTGGAACGCAGTTTGCTTCCTTTTTCACCCCGATCTCTACGGAATCTTCTTCAAATGAGGGCGCACAGCCCTGATGTCATTGTTCCATGTTCCGAGTATTCGGCCACGAGGCACGGCTGAGGTAGAGCTGAACAAGTTGGAGGTCGCAGCGGGCATTCCATCGTAGGGACCTTGGCAGTAGATAGGTCAACGCTGCGCCCATCGGATGAACGGCAGCCATTTGCGCGCGACCAGCCCGACGCAGACACGCATCCGCTGGCGTCAGCAGATCGCCTTGGGTATAACATCAAATTCATTCGGGCTCTGAGCGTTGCATCCTCGACCCATGTCTGTTTCGACCTCTGGGGGAGTTGTGATGACGATGTCGGCGGAGCCCAGCGTTGCTGGCCCGAGCAGGTTGAGCGGGGAATGAGGTGGCCGCGTATAGCCGCCACGCTTCTGCTGACGCTGCTCGCCGCGCTTGCAGGATGCACTGATCGGCGTATCACCGAGGAAACAGACGACGCGGCCAAACCCATCCGCGGTGGAACCCTGCGTTTGGTTGGCTCGTCTGATGTTGACCACCTGTCTACTACCAGCGGCTACCTGACGGGATCGCTTTGGCTTTTTCGCGGCTTCACCCGGCAGCTGGTGAGCAATCCGCCCTCGGACGATTTCGACAAGTCAATCACGCTCGAAGCGGATGCCGCCATCGAAGTGCCAAGCGTCGAAAACGGAGGCATCAGCGCCGATGCGCTCACCTACACCTTCCATCTGAAACCCAAGCTGCGCTGGAACAGCACGCCAGTGCGTCGGGTAGTTGCTGGCGACTTCGTGCGCGCCTTCAAGCTGTTCTGCAACCCGGTCAACCCGGTCGGCGCGCCGCCGTACTACACCAGCACCATCGAGGGACTCGATGAGTACTGCTCGGCGATGCTCAAGGTTCCCGGAACAGTAGAGGGCATTCGGCGCTTCGTTGAGAACAATGAGATACCGGGCGTGCGCGCGGTGGATGACGGCACGCTTGAAATTCGTCTGCGCGCACCGGCGGCCGACTTCATCTATCTAGTTGCGATGCCCTTTGCTTCGGCTGTGCCGGTCGAGTATCTGGACTACCTTCCGGACAGTCCTGAATTCCGGCAGCACACGCTGTCCAATGGTCCCTATGCCATCACCCGCTATCTGCAGAACCGCGAGATAGTGCTGGAGCGAAACCCGGCCTGGGACGCGGCCTCCGATCCGATCCGCCCGGCCTGGGTTGACCGCATCCAGATCAAGTTGGGCATTGACCCGGCACTCATCCAGTTGCAGATCGAAGCCGGCACCGCGGATCTGGGATTCGACTCGAGCATGCTGACAGTTGACCAGTCATCGCTGCAGGCCATCGGCGATCCGAGAGTGAGTTCCTTCCCCCCTGGTGAGCATTACTCGGGCATGCGCTATCTGGCGGTCAATCAGGTCGGCCCCAACAATGGCGGCGCGCTGTCCCAGCTGAAAGTACGCCAGGCGCTGGCCCTGGCCGTCGACAAGAGCGCCCTGGTGCAAGTGAGTGGTGGGCCTGATGTGGCCAGCCCCCTGAATCAGGCGGTGATGAACGGTGTCTCAGGATGGCGTCCGGGTGCAGACCAGTATTCGACTCCCGATGACCGGGGCGATCCGGTCGCCGCGCGTCGGCTGCTCACAGAGGCCGGCTTCCCCGACGGTATTCCACTGCGCTTCGCCTATCCGGTGGAAGCAAGCTATGCCATTCAGGCTCAGGCGACGCAGGCCAGTCTGACCCGTGCCGGATTCGAGGTGACACTGTTTCCGTTCGCAGTATCGGATTTTTTTGGCCGCCTGTTGCCGAATCCGCAGAATGCAAAGCGTGGCGAGTGGGACATCGCGCTGGGCGGCTGGCTGCCCGATTGGGTCGGTGGCAACAACGGACGCTCGGTACTCAGTCCCCTGTTTGATGGCCGCCAGCTTGGCAACCTGTCGCAAAACTACGGGAAGTACGACAACCCGATCACCAATGCCGCCATCGATCGCGCGCTGAGCGCCGCCACGCAGGAACAGGCGGAGGCTGGCTGGGCGGATGCGACCAGGCAGGTGACTGCCGACGTCGGCATCGTGCCGATGCTGCAAGTGAAGTCCACCTACATGCGTTCTTCACGACTACGCCACTGCGTGTGGTCAATCATGGGAATGCAGTGCGATCTGGCTTCCGTGTGGCTTGCCGATGCCGTCGACGAATCCTCAAACAAAGGTGATCGATGAGTATGACTGCCACCGATTCCGAACACGTGCTGCTGGACGTACGCGATTTGAATGTATCGTTCGACAGCCCCGACGGCGTGGTCGAAGCCGTTCGCAACGTATCATTCAAACTTGATCAGGGGCGAACGCTGGGCATCGTTGGTGAGTCCGGTTCCGGCAAGAGTGTCTCGACGCAGTCGATCGTTGGGCTTGTGCAGGGCGCGAGAATCAGCGGCCAGGCACGCTTCGACGGTCGCGATCTGCTGATGCTGGCGCAGCCAGAACTGCGTGCCATTCGCGGGCCAGGCATCGCAATGATCTTTCAGAATCCGATGTCCTGCTTGCATCCGTTATATCCGGTTGGCTGGCAGATCATGGAGATGATCCGCGCCCATCAATCCGTGTCCCGATCGCAGGCGCGGCTGCGCGCCATCGAGTTGTTGGGTCAGGTCGGCATTCCGCGACCGGATGTGCGCGTTGACGACTATCCGCATCAATATTCCGGTGGCATGCTGCAGCGAGCGATGATCGCTATGGCGATCGCACTCAACCCACGCGTGCTGATTGCCGATGAGCCAACCACCGCGCTGGACGTGACCGTGCAAGCGCAGATCCTTCGCTTGCTGCGACACATCCAGGAGCAATTCGGAACGGCCATCATCATGATCACCCACGATCTGGGCGTGGTCTCGGAAATCGCCGACGACGTGATGGTGATGTACGCCGGTCGCGCCATGGAACAGGCGTCGCGCGAAGCCTTGCTGCGTCGACCGCGTCATCCCTACACCCAGGGTTTGCTGCGTTCGCGGCCGCAGGCAGATTCGCTCGGCCGCGCGCTGACATCCATTCCCGGACAACCACCGAGCCTGATCGCCGGCGCTCGCGGATGCCCGTTCCAGCCGCGCTGCACGCAGGCGATCAGCCGTTGTGCAACTGATATGCCGCCGTTGGCAGTGCTAGCTGCAGACGGTAACGACCCGCATCGATCGGCCTGCTGGTTGACTCAGGCGGAGGATGCTCCATGAGCAACGACGTGCTGCTGCAATTGACTGGCGTGGTCAAGGAATTCACGGTCAAGGTTGGCTCTGGATTCAAGCGGCGCAAGCGCAGCCTGCAAGCTGTGGCCGGTGTCGATCTGAGCTTGCGTCGCGGCGAGACGCTGGGTCTGGTCGGCGAAAGTGGCTGCGGAAAATCGACGCTGGCGCGCTGCGTGATGCGTCTGTTTGCGGTGGATAGTGGGCGCGTCGTTTTCGATGGTGACGACCTGACCCACGCGTCGAACGCCGTGCTCAAGCCGTACCGGCGTCGCATGCAGATGGTCTTTCAGGATCCCTACGGCTCCCTCAATCCGCGCCGACGGGTTGGTTCGATCATCGGCGACCCGTTCCGGATTCAGGGCGTCGGCAGTGCGGCGGATCGCCAGGCCAAGGTGCAGGAGTTGATGCAACTGGTCGGGCTAAATCCCGAACACTACAACCGTTTTCCGGGCGAATTTTCTGGCGGTCAGCGCCAGCGCATCGGCATTGCCCGCGCGATTGCGCTGCGTCCCGAACTGATCGTCTGCGACGAACCCGTCTCGGCGCTCGATGTCTCGATCCAGGCGCAGGTGCTAAACCTGCTAGCCGATCTGCAAAAGGAATTGGGCCTGACCTATCTGTTCATTTCGCACGACCTGTCGGTAGTGCGCCATGTCAGCGACCGCGTCGCCGTGATGTATCTGGGCACGATCGTCGAGATTGCCCCATCGGAGGCGATTTACGAACGAACCCGTCATCCCTACACGAGCGCATTGTTGTCGGCGGTTCCGCGGTTTGAGGCGGATGCAGGCACGGCGCGCGTCGAGTCGGTACTCAGCGGCGATCCACCGTCGCCACTTGATCCACCCTCCGGCTGCCGCTTCCATCCGCGTTGCCCACGCGCCCAGGATCGGTGCCGCCACGAAGTGCCTGTATTGCGTGTTGGCAATGCGGACGATCCGGAGCATCTGACCGCTTGCCACTTTCCACTGGTTGACGGGGACGCGTCATGAAGCAAACCACCGAAATCCGTGGGCGCGGGCCCTGGCAACTTGCCTATGAGCGGCTGCGCCGCGATCGCGCTGCGATTGGTTCGGCCATTACCATCCTGATCGCGGTGCTGGTCGCGCTAAGTGCGCCGCTGCTGGCGCAGATAACCGGACATCCGCCGACCATGCAGTTCGGCCATACCGGTCTCGGGCCTACCGGTATTCCAGTCGGACCCGGTGCGGAATTCTGGCTGGGCACCGACGGTCTGGGGCGCGATGTGCTGGTACGCATCGCCTATGGCACGCGAGTCTCATTGCTGGTCGGCGTGGTTGCCAGCGGACTAGCGGTTCTGATTGGCGCGGTGGTGGGCATCGCCGCAGGTTGGTTTGGCGGTATCGTCGACACCATCCTGTCGCGATTGATGGATGTGGTGTTGTCGCTTCCGTTTCTGGTGCTTGCGTTGGCGCTGGCTGCACTGGTCGGGCCGGGATTGGGCATCAGCATTTTCCTGATCGCGTTCTTCAGTTGGGCAACGGTTGGTCGAGTAGTTCGTGCAGAAGCCAAATCAATTCGTGAGCGCGAATACGTGCAGGCGGCGCGGGCTTTGGGTGCCGGCAACGCGCACATCATGTTCGTCGAAATGCTGCCGATGGTCGGCGCCACCGTCATTGTTTACGCCACGCTGTTGATTCCGGCCTCGATCGGCTTTGAGGCAACGCTATCCTTCCTCGGCCTCGGCGTGCCTCCGCCAACGCCATCCTGGGGCAACATGCTGGCCGACGCGATGGCGTACTACAAAGTCGCCTGGTGGCTATTGTTGTTTCCTGGCGCAGCACTGCTCGGCGTGACTTATGCCTTCAACGTGCTTGGTGACAGCGTGCGCGACGCGCTCGATCCCAAACATGATCAGACCATCAAACCAGGAGGTCAGTCGTGATCGCTTATCTGCTACGCCGCGCAGCATGGGGCGCGCTGGTCGTGTGGTTGGTGGCGACGCTGGTATTTGTCGTCTATTTCGCTGTGCCGCGCGATGTCGCCCGCTTGATTGCCGGCCGGCAGGCGAGCGAGGAAACGCTGGCGGTAGTTCGTGCGCGACTCGGTCTGGATCAACCGCTGATCGTTCAGTACGGGCGTTATCTCGGCCGACTGACCAAGGGCGACCTGGGGGAGTCTTTCATCACCCAGGAACCGGTCACCACCATCATCGCGCGCGACATACCCGTCACCGCGTCCCTGGCGATCGGCGGTGCGGCGCTGTGGTTGCTGCTGGGAATCAGCGCAGGCGTCGTTGCGGCGGCACGACCGCGCTCGCGGATCGATCGCGCGATTACTGCGGTGGCCCTGTTCTTCTACTCGATGCCATCGTTTCTGGTCGGACAGCTGCTTTTGTTCTTTCTATTCTTCCAGTTCTACCTTGCTGGCATCGAGCTGTTCCCGCCGGGTTCCTATGTGCCGCTGTCAGAAGACCCATTGCAGTGGATGCGTTTCCTGATCCTGCCCTGGCTCACCATCGCCCTGGTCACCGGTGCGATCTACGCGCGACTGACCCGTGGCGCCATGCTCGAGGCACTGGGCGAGGACTACATCAGGACCGCGCGCGCAAAAGGATTGAGTGAGCGTCGGGTGATCTTGCGGCACGCGTTGCGCAGTTCGCTCTCGCCGGTGGTTACCCAGTTTGGTATTGATATTGGCTCGCTGCTGGGCGGCGCAATTGTCACCGAAGTGGTTTTTGGATTACCCGGCCTGGGCCGCGAAGTGGTGCAAGCCATTCTCAAGCAGGATCTGCCAGTGATCATCGGTGTCACCATCCTGTCTTCCGCCTTGGTGGTCGGCGCCAACCTGTTGGTGGACTTGTTGCACGCAGCACTCGATCCCCGAGTGCGGGTCTGAATCGGCCGCCGCGTGGAAATCTGAACGCGAGGATGTGATTTCTTCGGCATTCACCTGCGATTCCGTAGCCGCCACCAACACTGGCCGCTCATCAAGGAAGGAGTATGCACGTGCATTTCAGGACAACTGTTTTGTCTCTCGCCGTCGCAATCGCTTTTGCCGGCGCAGCCCGGTAACGCCGCCTACAACAAGCAAGGCCGCTAACCCGATGACCGAGGCAGATGTTCGCGCACTGCTGACCACGCAGGGCTACAGCGGAATCAATGATGTGGAATTCAAGGACGGCACCTCGACGGCCGATGGCAAGAGCGTATAAGACAAATAAACGCCCTTTTGCA
>JALHUQ010000264.1 GCA_022866645.1 Woeseiaceae bacterium
TATGGACATGGATCTTGTTGAAGCCGCCCAGGATCTTGGCGCATCACGTGCCCGTGCTTTCTGGGATATCACCTGGCCGCTAGCCAAACCCGGTACCATCGCCGGGTGTTTGCTCGTCTTCATACCCGCCATGGGCGAGTACGTGACTCCCTACTTGCTCGGCGGCCCTGACTCCTTGTTCATCGGTCGCGTTCTTTTTGATGAGTTCTTCAACAACCGGGACTGGCCATTGGCCTCGGCGGTCGCTGTCGTTCTTTTGCTGCTACTCATCGTGCCAATTGTGTTCTTGCAACGTGCGCAGGCTCGAGATGAGGACCTGGCCGCATGAAGGCGCAGTCGCGATTCATCTTGTCCGTGCTGTCGTTTGGCTACGCGTTCCTGTACATACCGCTAATTTCAGTCGTTTTCTACTCATTCAACGCCTCGCGATTAGCAACGGTATGGGGCGGGTTTTCCACGCGTTGGTACGGAGCATTGTTCGAAAACGAACAAGTGCTTGACGCCTTGTACCTGAGTCTGGAGATCGCCATCACTTCGGCAACGCTCGCTACCATACTCGGAACAATGTCTGGCTTCGTTCTGGCTCGCTTCGGTCGATTCAAAGGTCGCACTTTTTTTTCCGCGATGGTTACGTCACCGATGGTCATGCCGGAGGTCATCACCGGCTTGTCACTGCTACTCCTGTTCGTAACGTTGCAGCAATTGATCGGCTGGCCAGGGCAACGCGGATTCTCGACAATCACGATTGCACACACGACATTTTCGCTGGCCTACGTCGCGATCATTGTCCAATCGCGACTGGTCGCAATGGATGAGTCTCTTGAAGAGGCGGCTATGGATCTCGGCGGTCGGCCGTTGCGCGTTGTATTCGACATCACGCTGCCGCTGATTGCGCCCGCAATGGTTGCCGGATGGCTGTTGTCGTTTACTTTATCGCTCGACGACCTGGTTATCGCCAGCTTCGTGTCCGGTCCGGGAAGTACAACATTGCCAATGTATATTTTTTCGAAAGTGAAGCTCGGCGTGTCACCCGACATCAACGCGTTGGCATCGATTATCATCGCCGTTGTTAGTCTCGGCGTGGCTCTCGCCTGGATCGTGACACGGCGTTCTTCGAAATCCTAGATTTGCGGACTAAGGCCGCTGCAGCTCTGCCAGAATCCACTCGACGTAACGCCGTTCAAGTCGTTCCATTCCAGAAAATGGTCCGGGCTCATAGTATTTCGAATGCACACCCTTCGAATTATTGACGACGATCTCTTTATCCGCCGCTGTCGTTACGTCCCAAAGCCAGATTAGCTCGTCCCGATCGTAGTCTTTCCCTTCTACAGCATCACCGCGAACCAACCAGTAGACTTCACAGTTGGAATTATTGTGGTCCACCGGCGTAAACACATAACAGACGACGTGATCATTGTAGGCAAGAAGAAAGGAAAACGGACCGAACGACAAATCCGCGTGTCCGCCGTCGTAACCTTTGATGTCGCCAAGTAATGGAGCAACGGCCTTACCATCCCTGCTGCCGGTATCGTATTTGTTGAACATCGCTGTGCGCCCGTAGCCGAACCCGATTTCACCTGGCCTGGCCTCTGTATCGACATGATCGATATCGATGTCCTTAATACCGCAAGCGGCCATTCGCTCGTACATGTGCCCTGATGCGCGTTCGCGCTTTTCGCGGTCGAGCATCATCGTGTGCATCAACGCGTATTCCGGATGAGCCGTCGCGCAGTGATAACACTCCTGATAATTCTCGATTAGGAGCTTCCAGTTGGCGGGGATCGGATAACTTTTTTGTGCTGCGACTTTCAGATTTTTGAAGTCGTACATGCCCATGGGTTCTTCGAGGTCACGTATCGCCCCCTCGAGCGAAGGCGGATTGTCATCGAAACAGATCAGCACCAGACCATGAATTTCGCCCACCGACACTGACTTCAGTCCGTGTTGCGACTTGTCAAAACCTTCGTTCATGTTACGGGCGGCCGTCAGATTGCCGTCGAGGTCATACATCCAGCCATGATACGGACATTGAAACTTATCGACATGGCCATGTTGTTCGAGACAAACCAGAGAACCGCGATGACGGCAAACGTTTGCGAAACCCTTTAGCTCGCCGTCATTGCCGCGAACAATAATCGCAGACTCCTGACCAACATTCAGAACCTTGAAGTCGCCTGGTTCCGGCACAGACGAAACATGACCCGCAAGTATCCAGTTTCGATTTACGATCTTTTCAATTTCACGATCGTAAATCTCGGGGTCGGTATAGAATCGCTGATCGAGAGAATGACCTGGTTTTTGACTAGCGATCAATTCCGCAATGGACCGCCCGTCGCTTTTCATGACGGCACTCATTATTTCTATTCCACAATATGAAACGTTATTCAACAGGAATTGTTACGATATCACAGCACAGGGTCACGACGAGATTCGGGAATTTATATGTGCCGCGAAGGCCAAAACGACGATGGTTTATCCCGGCCGCAACGTTTTAAGAAACGATCTATGACAGAAATCTACAAAAACGTGGAAGAACTGCTGCTTGCTACCAACCCGCAGTCCCCGGTGTATTGTATCTATCCGCACGTATATCGGGACTCGACCCGGCATTTTCTGCAAGGGTTTCCTGGTCGCGTCCTGTACGCTGTAAAAGCCAACAATCATCCAGCCGTTCTGAAACAAATCTATGACGCGGGCGTACGGAACTTTGATTGTGCGTCGCTTCCTGAGATCGAACTCGTCAGCAAGACCTGCCCGGACTCTACGATGTATTACATGAATCCGGCGCGACTTGACGGGCACGCGCGTCGCGCACAAACGGAACACGGGGTTCGGCACTTCGTGGTGGATCATCACAGCGGCCTCGCTCCACTCATTCAGGAGATCGATCCAAAGAATTCCGTCATTTTCGCTCGCATGGCTGTATCGCACGTCTCGGCAATGGAAAATCTGTCCGCAAAATTCGGTGCGAAACCCGAAAATGTTCCGGCGCTATTGATGGAAATCTTCAAGACCGGGGCTGAACCTGCTCTGGCCTTCAATGTCGGCACCGGGGTCAAGGACCCCGAGGCGTATGTCTATTCCTTGGGTATCGCAAACGAAGCGCTGTCGAATTTGCCGTTCAAAGTGCGATTGCTGGATATCGGAGGCGGGTTCCCCAGGCCCTATCCCGGGTACAAAGTGCCGAAGCTGGATGACTACTTTTCCCACATACGGTCAGCCAGTGCGGCCTTGCCGCTGGCTAAGAATGGCGAGCTGCTGGCGGAACCGGGCCGCGCGTTAAGTGCTCCGGGTTTGTCCGCAGTCACTCGCGTCTTATTGCGCAAGACGGACCGTGTTTATCTGAACGACGGCATGTATGGCGTGTTTTGGGAGCTGCGCTTTAAAGGTCATCGGCGTTACCCCTGCCGAGTCTTTCGCAATGGCTTGCCGCTAGTCGGTGAGACGAGATCTTTTCGATTATTTGGCCCAACCTGCGATTCCTCGGACGAGCTGCCGGGGCGAGTCGAGCTGCCAGTAGCCATTGACGTCGGCGATCACATCGAGTTCGGAGCCATTGGCGCCTACAGCCTTAGTGGCCGGACAAACTTCAACGGGTTCTACAGCGACAATGTCATTTCTATCGGAGATGAAGGCGCCAGGCCTCCACAGTAGTCAATCGCTGCCCTTCGGGAGGCCCCGACAACGGCGAATCCGGGATATACTCATGCAGAATCTGCCGCAGCACATAACAATAATACTTGGGGATAACTATGGCGGGGTCTTCGCAAAAGGCGCTATTAGCCGGACACGCTGAATTTGATGCGCTCATCGCAGCGATGTCAGACGAGCGCGATGCCGAAAAAATGGAGGCAATTCGCGTCCGGATTTGGGACCAGTTCGGCACTGAGGGTGCTGCGTTTATCTCAGATATGGCGAGTTTTTCAAGCACGTCTCGAAAGCTTGGCGTGAGTCATTTCTTGAAGATGATTCATCGGGCAAGGCTGATCATTGAACCCATCATCGAAAGTAATGGCGGTACGTTGCTGAAATTCGATGCGGATAACTGCTACGCCTATTTCGAGAAAACCGATGATGCCATCCGAGCCAGCTTCGAAGTCAATGCCGCGATATTCGCGGCGAACGATAACTTCGATCTTTCGGAACAGATCTACCTGTCTGTCGGCATCGATTGCGGCCGCCTGTTATTGGTTGGCGACCGCGATTTTTTCGGCGACCCTGTTAACACCGCATCCAAACTCGGCGAGGATCTGGCGGTTCGTGCCGAAGTGCTGATTACTGAGCGCGCGCTCGAGCAATCGAAATTCAAGCCGCCAGAGCAAGCCGAACGCATGGTTGCACGCATATCCGAAATCGAGATCAAGTATGTGCGGTTACCAATGACCGAGGTCTCGTCCATTCGATGAACTCCCCGGCCAGCAGCCATGCAGCTCTGCGGCAGATACTCGAGGTCACTCGGAAACTCGCAGCACCATTCGATCTCGACACGATGTTGACTGAGGTGGTCAACGCATCCCGCGAGATCCTCAACGCCGACCGCGGCACCGTATTTCTTTACGACGACATGACCGATGAGCTCGTTGTCAAAGTCGGGACAGGCCTGCAGGATGTGCGGATTCCCGCAAACAAGGGCATCGTTGGCGAATCGGCGCAGACGCGACAACTTATCAACGTGCCGGACTGCTATGCAGACGACCGCTTCAATCGCGCTATTGATAAGCAGACCGGTTACAAGTCCCGGTGCATGCTGACCATTCCATTGATCGGTTATGAGGAATCGTTGATAGGCGTACTACAGATCCTTAACAAGAACAGTGGCGTCTTCGACGACGAGGATGAATACGTTGGTCAGGCGCTGGCGGCACAAGCGGCGGTTGTCATCCATCGAGCGAAGCTTACTGAGGCGATTATCGCTGCAGAGCGTTTGGACCGCGAAATATCGGTCGCACGTGACGTTCAAATTGGGACCCTGCCGAAAGGAATGCCGGTCATTGAAGGCTACGGCTTTGGCGGTGCTTTTCAGCCCACTGATCAGACGGGTGGTGATCTCTACGACTTTGTGCCCATGGACAACGGTCGAGTGTTTCTCCTAATGGGTGACGCTACCGGCCATGGCATTGGTCCGGCACTTTCAGCAACGCAAGTTCGGGCAATGCTGCGAGTAGCTTTAAGACTGGGGTCGAGCCTCGGCGACGCGTTCGTACACATCAATGATCAACTTTGTGACGACCTTCCCGATGATCGTTTCGTTACGGGCTTTTTTGGCGTACTGGACGGCAACACCAACACCGTGGACTTTCACTCTGGCGGTCAGGGTCCAATTATGCATTTTCATGCTGCGAGCGGTGAATTTGACTGGCACCCGGCGACGACCTTTCCGCTTGGCTACATGCCACAGACGAATCTAGCGCCACCGCTTACGGCGAACATGCAGCCTGGCGACGTACTGGGGCTAATTTCCGACGGCATTTACGAATACGAAAACGAATCCGGTGAGCAATTTGGGCAGGCTCGGGTGGCCGAAATCGTCGCGGGCAATCATGACCAGACTGCACAACACATGGTCAACGAAATGTTGCGGGCTGTCAGAGATCACGGCGGCGCGGCGCCTCAAGCAGACGATATAACGATCGTAGTAGCAAAGAGACTTAACGAATAGCGACGGGCATGACCATGGAACGAGCATTCGCACGAAGTAACGACTCGCTAACCGCGATTTACGAATTTGCGGAGGAGATCCTCTCTAAGAATGCTGTAGGCGACGCCGCTTGTTACTCGGTCCATCTGGCGCTCGAAGAACTGTTCGTCAATATGGTCAAGTACAACCCGGACGTGGACAGCGATATCGATGTCGGCGTCGCCATCATCGAAGATAAGGTGACAGTGACCTTAACTGAGTACGGCGTGCCTGAATTTGACGTAACGGCGCCGCGAAACGTTGATATCAATGCGCCGCTTGCGGAGCGCACCCCCGGCGGGCTCGGCGTTTACCTCATACAGAACCTGGCGGATTCGCTCGAATACGAGTACGGCGATGGCCGAAGTAGAGTAATCTTTACAAAGGAATCAGGGGTTTAGAATGTTCGATATTCAATATGGCGATGATGGAAAGATCGTCTGCATTGGGCGCCTGGATGCGTCTCAGTGCGAAAAGGGCCAAGCATTCATGGACGATATTGCCAAATCCAGCACACTGGATTTCGCAAATCTGGATTACATCTCAAGTGCCGGTCTGGGTATACTGCTTAAGACGCAAAAAAGGCTGGCGGAGAGCGGTGCCGCACTCAGAATAATCAACGTCAACAAGCACATACACGACGTTTTCCATTACTCCGGCTTTCACGCGATTTTCGACATCGAAGCAAAATAATAATAAGTCGAATCGCAATACCAACTTTTGTTCCGGTCACTTGTATGTATGAGTAAGCCCGACGATAAGAAATTGATTGAACGATGTATCAAAGGCGATCGACAAGCCTTTGAGACCTTGTTAATCCAATACGAGAAACCCGTGTTCAACGCCGCCTACCGGATGTTGAACAACAGGGAGGACGCAAGTGACGTCACCCAAACCGTGTTTCTCAAGGTTTATGAGAACTTCGACAGCTTTGATCCATCACGTCGTTTCTTCAGTTGGGTTTACAGAATTACTTTGAACGAGTCGATCAACTGGCTCGGGAAGGAAAACAGGCTTGAGCCGTTGCAGTACGAAATTGCAGACGACGGCAAGAGCCCGGAACAGGAGGTTGACAGCGCAAAGCTCTCCGCCGATGTACAGGCAGCGCTGATGACCATTAAGACGGATTACAGAACCGTTGTCATTTTGAAACATTTTTTGGGGTGTAGTTACATGGAAATCAGCGATGTGCTTGAAATCCCTGAAAAA
>JALHUQ010000265.1 GCA_022866645.1 Woeseiaceae bacterium
CGCAAAAAATTCTTTCGGTGTGGGCTCAAAACTCATCACAATGGAAGGCACGCCCAGAGACTGGGATTTGGTCAGCACCCGATCCAGTAGCTGCCTGTGACCGAGATGCAGGCCATCGAAGCTGCCGATGGTTACAACGCTGCCGCGCGCCAGATCCGCGAACGGCAGGTCCCTAAGATGCCGGACTAGCTTCAACTTAGTCTGCTCGCAATCGAAACTGCGACAACCTCGTTCCCGTCAGCAACAACGCTGCAAAATAGGCAGCGCCGCTGGCGACAACGGTGACAGACAGCCACCCGACACGAGTCGTCATGGACGCGGCTATCCACCACTCCAGCGGCCGGTTAAGCTGGTAGATCACGGCAAGCATGACGACGTTCGCAAGCCCTACCCTTAGCAACAGAAGAGGCCAACCATTCGAATGCCGGAGTATCTTGCCCTTAATCAGGCCGCGGTAAAGCAGTGCCGCATTGAGTATCGCCGCCAGCGATGTTGCAGCGGCGAGACCTGCGTGGGGGCCAGCCACTCCGTAGGCCAACATCGTCACCGCAAAGCCAACGCTTAGGACGAGATTCACGACCAGTGCCACCACTGCCATGCGCACCGGTGTTTTCGTGTCTTCGCGGGCAAAGTATGCTGGCGCGAGTATCTTGACCAGAGAGAATCCAACCAGGCCGGCGGCGTAAGCCTTCAGCCCAAGAGCGGTCATGCGAACCGCCTGCTCATCGAAAACGCCGCCAAAAAACAGTACCGCAACCAGGGGGTCCGCCAGCACGAACAAACCTATCGAGGCCGGTATCGCTATCAACACCGCCAGCCGCAATGACCAGTCCAGCGTCTGTGAGAACGTCGTTTTGTAATCTATTGCCCAGAGTCTCGACAAGTAGGGCAATGTGACCGTACCGAGTGCAATGCTGAATATCCCCAGCGGAAATTCCATTAAGCGGTCCGAATAGTATAAGTAGCTGATACTGCCAACCGGCAACATAGACGCAATAATGCCACCCAGCAGGACGTTGATTTGAGCTGCCGAGGAGCCAAAAATTGCCGGAATCATTAATTTGAACGCGCGTTTGACGCCCTCGTGCCCGGGCAACCATTTCGGTCGTGGCAGCGCATGGATCTTCGCGAGAAATGGCAACTGAAAGAGTAGCTGGCAAACACCGGCGATGAATACCGCGTATGCCAGCGCCATGATCGGTTGATCCAGGTGTGGCGATACCCAGATCGCGGCAACGATTAATACAATATTTAGCAAGACCGGCGTAAGCGCGGGCACACCGAAACGCCCGTAGGTGTTAAGAATGCCGCCCGCGAACGCCGTTAGAGACACGAAGAACAAATACGGGAATGTGAATCGCAGCATGACAGCGGCAAGGTCAAGATCGCCACCATCGCCGACGAAGCCCGGCGCAACGACCAGAACCAGCAGCGGTGCCGCGATGACACCCACCAGTGTTACCAGAAATAGAACAATGCCAAAGGTGCCTGAAACGGCATCGATAAACTCGCGCGCTTCGTCATGATTGTGGTTCTCCCGGTACCTTGCCATGATCGGAACGAACCCGGCTGAGAAAGCGCCCTCGGCGAAAAACCGTCGCAGCATGTTCGGTATTCTATTTGCGACCAGAAAGGCGTCCATCACCAGCTGGGCGCCGAAGTATCGTGCGAAGACCACGTCCCTCACGAGCCCGAGGATTCGCGAAATCAGCGTCATGCCGCCGACGATTGAAGTCTTGCGCGCGAGCCCGGTCCCGGAAGTGATTTCCCTGGTCTTTGCGGAGCCAGTCTTGTGGCCGTTTGATGGGGTATTTTCGATGCTCATTTCCGCGGGAAGTTTAGCCCAAAAAAGTCATAAAATCAGTCATTTAGCTCGTAGCAAAAGGGGTCTGACCTCTTTCTAAGGCTTGTAGTTGACAATCCACCTCAGGCCACGAATAATACGCGGCTCTTTGAGAGCAGGACACGGAAAAGACCAGTGGCAAACATCAAATCAGCTAGAAAACGCGCCCGTCAGGCGGAAAAAACTCGTCAACAGAATATGGGCTTGCGTTCTCTTATGCGCACCAAAATCAAGAATGTCGTAAAGGCCTGTGATTCCGGCAATCAGGACGCTGCGACCGTGGCCTACAAGGATGCTGTACCGGTGATCGATAGCATGATCAACAAAGGTATTGTGTCCAAGAACAAGGCATCACGTCATAAGAGTCGCCTGAACAAGCGGATCAAAGCTCTCGCCTC
>JALHUQ010000266.1 GCA_022866645.1 Woeseiaceae bacterium
CAGAACAGCCGTCTTGATTACGACGCCATATTTTCCACGGTCGTAATATTGTTCGCGCAAGAACATTTCAACATTGTCGAGGACTGAACGATCAAACGTGCGACCCCGCGAGAGCCCGACACCGCGCAGTGACTCCATCAGGTCTTCGGTTTTGATGTCTTTGTTACCATCGATCGTAAAACTTTCGATGGACGGACGTTCCTTGACAACGATTATCAGCGTGTCTTCTTCGCGACGCATTTCAATATCGTCAAACAGATTTTGGCCATAAAGCGCGCGGATGGCTTCGCCGATACGAACACTGTCGATCGTGTCGCCGATGTTCACGGGCAGATAGTTAAATACGGTGCCCTCGGAAATTCGCTGCAGACCCTCAACTCGCATGTCTTTGACGACAAAGTCGCCCGCTGCCAGCGAGGTGAGCGGCAGCAGTGCCAGCAATGTGAATAGGGTATTTCTCATCTGCAATACGTTCCGTTGTTTCGGTAGGCTGAAGATCGCCTACGCGAATAATCTCGAAATATCGTTGTAAAAGGCGAAGCTCATAAGCAGCAGCAACGCGAGTATGCCTACTTGTTGGCCAAGAATCTGCGCGCGCTCGGTCATCGGCGCGCCTTTCAGCGCCTCAATAACCTGATACACGATCTGGCCACCGTCCAAAACGGGCACTGGGAATAAATTCAGAACCCCGAGGCTGATACTGATGACGGCCAGAATACCAACAAAATACTGCCAGCCTCTCTCCGCCGATTCACCCGCTATTTGCGCAATGTTGATCGGTCCGCTGATGTTTTTAATCGATACATCACCGGTGACCATCCGGCCGAGCATTTTGACGGTAAATACGGTCGACATCCAGGTTCGTTGCACGGCGGCGTTGAGAGACTCCAGAGGCGTATAGACAATACGCTGGTAATAGGCATCAGCGCCTTCCGTCGTCCAGCCGACGCCCAGATAACCGGTCGCCTCGCCATCAACGACCCGCTCACCGATACGAAGCTCGACCGACGCTGCTCGTCCGTCTCGGACGTATTCAATGCTAACTTCCTGGCCGGCTCGCGGCAGCACAGCGGTACGCAGGTCGTCGAAATTCTTGATCGTTACGCCAGCGATACTCGTTATGCGATCGCCGATGGCCAGCCCGCTACTGAGCGCTGCGCCATCATCGGGCAGTTCTGCAATCACTGCCGGCGGCTGCCACGGCACAAAACCGAGCCCGTCAAAAAGAACGCCGGGCTCTGTCAGGCGAGTCTTATCACCGCCGACATCCAGCGTCGCAACGCGCCGACGGCCGTCACTGCTTTCAAGAGTCAACGGCACTCGACCGTCGTCGACCATCTCGCCGAGAATTGCAACCAGAGTAGCTTCCCACTGGCTGACACCAACATCGCCGACGCTCAGGATTTTGTCGCCGAACTCCAGACCTGCTTTATCGGCGTAGGAGCCTGGTAGTACCACGCCAACCGCCGGCGTGATGATCATTACACCGCCGGCCATCAACACCCAGTACGCAAGGATAGCGAAAAGGAAATTAAACGCGGGTCCAGCGAGCAGCACAGCGATACGTGCCGGAATGGGCCGCTGATCAAAGGCCCGGCCTTCGTCCTCAGCGCCCACAGTGCCTTCGCGGCTATCAAGAAATTTCACATAGCCGCCGAGCGGAATCGCTGAGACGCAATATTCAGTTTGGTCCTTGCCGCCTTTATGCGTCCAGATCGGTTTCCCAAAACCAATGGAAAAGCGCAGTACTTTCATACCGCACCAACGACCGACGATGTAGTGCCCGTACTCGTGCACGGCGACAAGAATGCTGATGAGCGCAATAAACGCCACAAGATTGGTCAGGAAACTAGTCATAGATAGCCATCTTCTCTAGTGGACTGACAGGGATTGCCGCAGTTCCCGCAAAGTTAGCGGCCACCCTAGTTAGTCGTCCCTGAATGTCGGCTGAACAGGTCATCAGGCCAGCCCCAACCAGTTGAGTCCCAGCACAAATAACGGCGCGGCGGATGACACGCTGTCAATGCGATCCAGAATTCCGCCGTGACCGGGAAATAGCTTGCCACTGTCTTTCACCCCAGCCGTACGCTTGAACATGCTGACAGTCAGGTCGCCAACAATCGACAAGGCTCCGACAGCCAGACAAAACGGCAACAACACGGCAAACTTCAGGTCGGAATATTTCGCCCACAGCAGTGCCAGAATGACGACCATCAGCAGGCCGCCGAACACGCCCTCCCAGGTTTTACCTGGACTGATGCTGGGCGCCAGCTTGACGCGGCCAAATTGTTTTCCGACAAAGTAAGCGCCCATATCGGCAGCCCAGACAATTAAGAGTGACAGCAGCAGAAACTGCGGCGAAAGACTGTAGAGGTCAAGTAACGCGACGAACACCGGAACCAACACCAGCACGCCACACACCCAACGAACCACGATGGGAATAGGCGTCGGGAAAAAAAATGTCCATATGAATGCGACGAACCACCAGATGCAGGCAAGCTGCAACACTTGATCGCTTAGTTCCGGAACAACAAAAACGATGGTCGCCATCAGCGCCGCGATAATCGCAACATAAGCATAGCGGGCTGCATCACTCGAAAGATTCAGAAACCCTGCCCATTCCCAAGCGCCCACGAGTATTAGCAGAGCAATGAAAAACCTGGCGATCGGCGCGGGGACAGCGAACAGCACAACACCAAGGATGGCGAGCGATATCAAGGAAGTTATTATTCGTGTTCTTAGCATCAGACAGACTCTACCTGATCGCCCGTATGGCCAAAGCGACGCTGCTTACCACTATAATAAGAAAGCGCCTGATCGAATATCGCCGCATCGAACTCAGGCCATAAAACATCTGTAAACCAAAGCTCCGAATAGGCAAGATTCCAAAGCAGAAAGTTGCTTATGCGTTGCTCTCCTCCGGTACGAATCAACAAATCCGGATCCGGTAGTCCCGATAACTCCAATTGCGCGGCAAACTCAGCATCATTGATATCGTCTATTCGCAAAGCGCCCTCTGCCACTCGGGCCGCGATCGCCTTGGTCGCCTCTATAATGTCCCAACGTCCGCCGTAGGCCATAGCGACAGTGAGCGAAAGGCCTGTATTATTGGCCGTTTTATCTTCGGCCAACGCGATTTTGTTTTTTAGTCCTGTCGCCAGCTCATTCAGTGCGCCGACAAATTTCAACTTCACATTATTACGATGCAGCTCGTCCACTTCCCGTCGCAAAGCCTCGACAAACAGATTCATCAACGAACTAACTTCCTCTTCGGGTCTGGACCAGTTTTCGCTGCTAAAAGCGAACAGCGTGAGGAATTCAATTCCGCGCTGGGCAGCGGTTTCAATTGAACTCCGAACCGCCTTTACGCCGGCACGATGCCCAGCGCGACGCGGCTTGCCTTTGCTGTTTGCCCAGCGACCATTACCATCCATGATGATCGCAACGTGCCTGGGCACACTACTGTCGCTAAACGGTTTTGCTGAAGGCTCGGACACGAAAAGCAGGGCATATATAAGGAGTGAACCCCCTATATCTCCATCAGCTCGGACTCTTTGTCCGCCAAAACCTTGTCGATCTCCCCGACATATTTGTCCGTAATATTCTGGATCTCTGTTTCGGCACGACGCTCATCATCCTCACCGATCATCTTCTCTTTGAGTAGCTCCTTGATGTCGTGTAGTGCGTCACGGCGAATGCTGCGGATAGAAATTCGACCACCTTCGGCCTCATGGCGCACGACACGAATCATGTCTTTGCGGCGCTCCTCTGTTAGCGCCGGTAGCGGCACACGAATAACAGTACCCGCCGTTGCAGGATTCAATCCGAGATCGGATGTCATGATCGCCTTCTCGATGGCCTGGACCATATCTTTCTCCCAGGGCGTCACAACCAGAGTTCGCGAATCCTCGATTCCAACATTCGATACCTGCTTCAGTGGCACGTGACTACCGTAGTACTCAACAGTAATGTGGTCCAGCAAACTGGTATGGGCACGCCCGGTCCGAATTTTTATCAGGTCCTGCTGCAAAGAAACCACGCTTTTCGCCATCCGGCTCGCGGCGTCTTTTTTGATTTCATCCAACACGATTATTAAACCCTCAAATTGTTACTACTGCCCACATCAGGCAGTAACCAAAGTTCCGATATCGTCACCCGACATAGCCCGCACCAATGCGTTCTCTTGAGTCAGATCGAAAATGCGTAACGGCACGTGATTGTCGCGACACATGACAATTGCCGTTGCATCCATAACCAGGAGCTTGTCCGCCAACACCTTGTCATACGTCACGGTCTCAAAGCGCCTGGCGTCCGGATTCGTTTTCGGATCAGCGTCATAGACGCCGTCGACTTTGGTGGCTTTCAACAACACGTCGGCGCCGATTTCGATTGCACGAAGACTGGCGGCAGTATCCGTGGTGAAGAACGGATTGCCAGTACCGGCGGCAAGAATGACGACGCGCCCCTTTTCAAGGTGACGGACGGCACGTCGCCAAATGTAGTCCTCGCAGACCTCATTGATTCGCAATGCGGACATGACACGCGCGAAAACATCAAGTGACTCGAGCGCGTCCTGGATAGCCAGTGCATTCATGACCGTGGCAAGCATACCCATGTAATCGCCGGTCACGCGATCCATGCCAAAGCGCGCGAGTCCGGCACCCCGAAAAATGTTGCCCCCGCCGATAACTATGGCGATTTCGACACCCGATTTGCGTACCGTCGCTATCTCGCCTGCAATACGTTGAATGACTTTTGGCTCGATGCCGTAATCCAGATCACCCATCAGCGCTTCACCGCTGAGTTTCAGCAATACTCGACGATACCGAACCGGATTGTCACTCATAGAATACCTTTCAGATTGCGGTCAAGGCCTCGGCCTCAACGGCTTAAGAGCTAATCTTAACCTTAGCCGGCCTTCTTCGCGTCTTCGATCTGCTTCCTGACCTCGTCCGCAAAGTTTTCTACTTTCTTCTCGATTCCTTCGCCAACCTCGAAGCGAATGAAGGCACTGACCTTTGCGCCAGCTGCAGCCAGGAGTTTGCCAACAGTTTGATCCGGGTCTTTCACAAAGGGTTGACCCACCAACGTGACTTCCTTCAGGAATTTTGCGATTCGACCCGCCACCATTTTCTCAACGATTTCCGGTGGCTTGCCTGACTCGGCAGCCTGCTCCGAGAAAATGCGGCGTTCGCCTTCCAGCGTTTCCGCCGCTACGCCACTTTCATCGATACAGATCGGATTGCTTGCCGCGACGTGCATGGCAATGTCGCGCGCCAGATCTTCGCTGCCGCCCTCAAGTGTCACGACAGCGCCGATGCGAGCACCGTGCGTGTAGTAGCCAATCGGACCCGCGTTCTCAACGATCGCGATTCGGCGCACCGATATTTTCTCGCCAACCTTCGTGACAAGCTCGGTGCGCGCCTCTTCGATCGACTTGCCACCACCGAGCGACTCCGCCGAAAGCGCGTCGACGTCCGTCGTACCTGTAGCAAGAGCCGTGGCAGCGACAGCATCCGCAAACGCCGCGAAGTTATCATCCTTGGCGACAAAGTCGGTTTCTGAATTGACTTCGGCGATAACGACCCTGTCGCCATCACGATTGATAACGACTTTGCCATCGGCCGCAACTCGGCCCGCTTTCTTGTCGGCCTTAGCTTGCCCGGATACACGTAAGGCTTCCGTTGCCGCATCCATATCTCCGCCAGTTTCGACGAGCGCTTTTTTGCACTCCATCATCCCGGCGCCGGTACGCTCGCGGAGGTCTTTCACCATAGCTGCAGTGACCGACATAGCTCAGTCCCCTGCCGTATCGGCTGCTGGAACTTTCGCCGCGGACGTCGATGCGCCATCCGCCTCGTCAGCAACTTTTGCCTTGTCCCCGGATGGGGATTTAGCGACTTCTTTGACGACTTTCTTGACGACTTTCTTGGTGGTCTTTTTGGCTTTGGCGACTTTTTTCACAGCGCCGTCTGTGCTTGACGCAGCATCGGCAACTGACTCGGCCGCCGCTGTCTCAGCTTTAACTTCGGCTTTGTCTGCAGGCCGCTTGTCGGTCGCTTTCTTCGCAATGACTTTCTTTCGAACCGGCTTTTTGCTGGCCGTCTTTTTCTTGGCACGCGCCTTCTTGACGTTGCCATCGGCATCAAGTTCGACGAAGTCATCATCACCGAGCGCAACTTCCGGCAAAGACGCTTTGCCATCAAGTACCGCATCTGCAATAAGTCCTGCATACAATTCGATCGCGCGCATTGCGTCGTCATTGCCAGGAATTACGTAGTCAACACCGTCGGGCGAGCAATTCGTATCAACGATAGCAACGACCGGGATACCCAGTTTTCTCGCCTCCCGAATTGCGATGTCTTCGTGACCGACGTCCACGACAAACAGCGCGTCAGGAACGCTGCGCATTTCCTTGATGCCACCCAGGCTGCGCTCAAGCTTTTCCTGCTCACGGGAAAGGCCGAGAACCTCTTTCTTCGTAAGGCCGTCAAAAGAGCCGTCTGCGGCCATCTGCTCAAGCGTCACGAGGCGTTTTACCGACTGGCGAATGGTCTTGTAGTTAGTCAGCATACCGCCAAGCCAGCGCTGGCTGACGAACGGCATATCGCAACGCTTGGCGTGCGTCTGCACGGCCTCGCGCGCCGCGCGTTTGGTACCAACGAACAGGACTTTGCCGCCGTCGGCAACGGTAGCCTTAATAAAGGCAGCGGCCTCACGCGCCAGCGGCAAGCTCTTTTCAAGGTTGATAATGTGAATTTTGTTACGGTCGCCAAAGATGTAGGGTGACATCTTCGGATTCCAGTAACGGGTCTGATGACCAAAATGCACGCCAGCCTCTAGCATCTGGCGCATGGTTACGTCTGCCATATCGATTTCTCCGGGTTAAGCCTCCGCATACCCCATTCTGCAACCCCTTTTTAAGTAGGGCACCCAGCAAAACGTGTCGGTATACGTGTGAAGTTTTTGCTCCAGGCGGCAACTAGTTGCTACAAGGGCGCGCGCTTTATACCATAGCCCGCTGCGCCCAACAACGCGGAAAACAAAGATTTTTACCAACGCCGGGGTCAGACCCCTTAGTCAAAAACGGGTCTGACCCCTCATTTTAGGACGACAAATGGCTGTAACGATCAAAACGCCCGAACAGCCGGAGAAAATGCGTATCGCCGGCCGACTGGCTGCCGATGTGCTCGATATGATTGGGGATTATGTCAAGCCGGGCGTTACGACGGGCGAACTCGACCGACTTTGCCACGAGTACATCACGGGCGTGCAAAATGCGATCCCCGCCCCGCTGAATTACCGCGGTTTCCCAAAGTCGATCTGTACTTCCGTGAATCATGTGGTCTGCCATGGCATCCCGGGCGACAAGACACTGAAAAGCGGGGACGCGGTCAATATTGACGTTACTGTCATAAAAGACGGCTTTCATGGCGATACCAGCCGTATGTTTTTCGCCGGCAAGCCCAGCATTCAGGCGACACGATTATCGGAAATAGCCTTTGAAAGCATGTGGTTAGGTATCCAGGAACTCGCTCCCGGCAAGCGTCTCGGCGATGTCGGCGAGGCAGTGCAAAAAAACGTCGAGAAAAACAATTTCTCGGTCGTACGGGAATATTGCGGCCACGGCATCGGACAGGTATTTCACGAAGATCCGCAAGTCCTGCATTACGGCAAGCGCAATACGGGCTTCGAATTACGCGAAGGCATGACCCTGACCGTAGAGCCGATGATTAATGCAGGCAAAGCGAATGTCAGACTATTGCCCGATGGCTGGACCGTCGTAACCAAGGATCACAGCCTGTCGGCGCAATGGGAGCACACCTGCCTGATCACCGCCAGCGGCTTTGAGGTGCTCACGCTCGGCTCCGATAACCGTTGAAAACACAATGAGTTATGCCGCTATTCGTGAGTCCCTGGCGGCCGCCAGCGAAAATTTGAAGGCGCGTTTCACAGCCGGTGAGTCAGTTGTTGATCTTGTGCACGCCCGTTCGGCGCTGATCGATGATCTGCTGGTCCGCTTATGGAACGACCACGTCGTCGAAGGCGACGCTGCCCTCATTGCCGTAGGCGGCTACGGGCGCGGTGAATTGCATCCGGGTTCGGACGTCGATGTGATGATCCTGTTGCCGGAATCGTTTCCCAAAAGCCGCGAAGAATCTCTGTCGGCTTTCGTAACCGCTCTTTGGGATGTTGGCCTCGAAGTCGGACACAGTGTACGCAACGTTCAGCAGTGCTTTGATGAAGCCAGCGCCGACTTGACCATCGCGACCACGTTGATGGAGGCCCGTTTGCTGGCCGGTCCGGAGGCCCTGTTTCAACAGATGCTGGACGTCATAGGACCGGACCGAATGTGGCCGTCGCCCAAGTTCTTCGCCGAAAAGCGCAAAGAGCAAATCAGCCGGCATCACCGCTTCCACGACACCGCCTACAACCTCGAACCGAACGTCAAAGGCAGCCCTGGCGGACTGCGCGACATCCAGATGATCGGCTGGGTTGCGAAACGGCACTTCGGAGCGTCGACCCTGGCGGAACTCGTTGACCACAAGTTTCTGACCTCGGGGCAGCTACGACGCCTGAAGGAAGGAGAGCAATTTCTCTGGCGCATTCGCTATGCCCTGCACATATTGACGGGGCGGCGGGAGGACCGCTTGCTGTTCGATCATCAAACTCGTCTTGCGGAGATGCTCGGCTATGAGGACGCCGCTTACACACTCGCGGTCGAACAACTCATGCAACGTTACTACCGAACGGTTATGGAGTTGAGTCGACTGAACGAAATGCTGTTGCAGCAATTCGAGGAGGCGATACTCATGGATCCGAACGCTGCAGCGGAGCCACTCAATCAGCGCTTCCAGGTGAAAAACGGTTTTCTGCAGACAGTTGACGAAAGAGTTTTCGAACGCGAACCGTCGGCTATGCTGGAGCTATTCCTCCTCTTGCAACAAAATCCGGAACTGCGTGGCGTCAGCGCTTACACCATCGGATCCATCCAACGCAATCTGCATTTGATTGACGATGAATTTCGACAAAACCCGCGCAATCATCGACTTTTCCTGAATATTCTGCGTGCGCCCGAGGGTGTCACGCATGAATTACGACGCATGAACTTGTATGGCGTACTTGGCCTCTACATTCCTTCATTCGGCCGTATTGTCGGACGCATGCAATACGACCTGTTTCATGCCTACACGGTCGATGAACACACGGTGTTCGTCGTCAGCTACCTGCGACGTTTCGCACTGCAACGTTTCGACCATGAGTTTCCGCACTGCAGTGAAGTCATGCAGACGCTGGAAAAACCCGAAATCGCTTACCTCGGCGGGCTTTTCCATGACATCGCCAAAGGCCGCGGCGGTGACCATTCAGAGCTGGGCGCTGTCGATGCCGAGGCGTTCTGTCTTGAGCATGGTCTCAGCAAGTACGAGGCCAGTACTGTCGCGTGGCTGGTCCGCCACCATTTGATCTTGTCGACGACGGCGCAAAAAAAGGATCTTGGCGACCCGGACGTCATCAATGAATTTGCCGTGATGGTTGGCGATTCCGTACGCCTCGACTACCTGTACGTCCTCACCGTCGCTGACGTGCGCGGCACCGATCCGAAACTCTGGAATTCCTGGAAAGCACAACTCTTCCGCGATCTCTATGAACTGACCAAACAAGCGCTTCGTCGTGGCCTCGAAAACCCGATTGAAAGTGAGCAGCTGATAAGCGAGAAGCAGGAACGGGCGCGGCAGTATCTTGACGCCACGGGCGTTAAGCAAGACGAGGTAAGCAATGTTTGGCGGCTGTTTAATAACAATTACTTCTTGCGCTATCGCAGCTCCGAGATCGCGTGGCACACTGAGTGGTTAGCCGATTCAGACACCAGCAATGTGGGTTTGCTCGA
>JALHUQ010000267.1 GCA_022866645.1 Woeseiaceae bacterium
CACGACCAGGGCGTCGCGCCAACCGAAGAATCGGGAAAGCACCGCCAGCGACAAACGCGTCGCGGCGTCAACGCGCCTCGGCTTGACGCCACGCTCCTGAAACAGCGCAAGTTGCCGGCGGAGAAATAGGTTCTCCGCTTCGACGGATCGCCGAGGTCTTAGCGACAGCACAACGAGGCCGCCCAGGTCGGCAAGCAACCGAAGGACGATTCTCGCCAGTGCGATCACGCCACGATCATGCCACAGCTCGCCGAAGGTCCCGAAACGGGGTCAGTTCGTCCCGGATCGAGTATTTGCGGAGCACAGGTGGCGTGCAGTCGACGACGGGAGCGAAAACAACAGAGGTTCAAGTCTCAACGTTCAGCGCAAAGGTTTCTCGCGACTCACGCCGCCGTCTACAACAACTTCAACGTTCAGCGACACCTGATCCGCCGGTCAACCCTTCGCCTCTTTCGAGCCGAAGCCGATCGCAGATGGGCGACCGCGGCCGCCTAAGCGATCGCTCCCTCCACACTCATTGCGTTTCTAGCGCCTTAACCTGACAACACCTCCTGGACACACGGCGCGTGTCCCTATCAGCGTAGGCCCAGGATCCACGCCCGCATCTGGCTTTTGCTACAACCGAATTTCAACGCACCGTTCCCGAGTCCGAGTGCAGCCACGATCTGCTCACAGGAACATCCGCGGGTATCGGCTGTCGTGAACTTCGTATTGCTTGAGCTCTGAAAGTAGAGCAGACCGTCACTACTCACAATACTGCTCGTCAGCGCGTATTGATTCGGCTTCAGTACGAGCGTTGGCACCGACTCAGGAATAATCGTATTGGGGCACGCATCGACCCTATCGGCGACGTTATCGCCATCACTGTCGTCGACGGTCTGCATAGCATAAACGCGGCTGTTGTCGGAACCAATGTAGAGCAGGCCATTGGCGATCGCTGGTGACGAATCCACTGGCGCGCCCGTGACGGTTGCCCAAATTACTGCGCCAGTAACTGCATCCAATGCATAGACTTTGCCATCATTGGAACCGACGAAAACGGCGTTGTTGGCAACCGCAGGCGACGAATTGACCGCACCGCCGGTAAGACTCGACCAACGGATGTCGCCACTCGATGCCGCCATCGCGCTGGGAGCCACAACGACGGCTAGTAGCAGTACTAACAACTTTCGGGCAGCCAATCGCTTGGCGAGCATCTTGTTCATCATTATTGATTTCCCCCAGCGGCGGTGACAATCGCGCTTCCGAACTCTACTACGGAACCGACTGTTCCTGATGTCAAAATGCGACAGAGCGCCATGTTTCGGTATGCGGCATAACATAAGGGGCATGACCAACCTGGTCGCCCGCTGCGGAATTTGCTGGTGCGCCCGTGCCACGGTCAAAGAAAGCCTGTCGCGGACCCGGTGGTGCTGTCAGCTTAACTCTAAGCTTTCTCCGTTTCGGAGCAGAATTGCCCTGAGCTACGCAACAACCCGATCACGCCGACGCGGGCGCCAGCAGATATTCGTGATGCAAGCCGCCCAGCACCGATCTGGCGCGCACCGCGAGGCGCTCGCCAATCCGATGGCGGGTTGGTAGTGTCGCAGACGACGCGACCTCCGATGGGGGTCCTGACCTGCTCCCCGATTTCGGCGCCATTCACGAGCGCTTTTCTACTGTTCTAGACGACGGCAAACATACGGGATGGCCTGAAAGCACTAACCCTTCTTGACCGGTCCGGCAGATCGAAGGCTAAGCGGTAATCGACCCGATTTTCGACAGTCCGATGGTCAGCCCATTTCGGGCCAAATCGCGCCCGATAGTTCGCGGGTGATACCCGAAACCCATTTAAAATCATTGAGTTGGAAATGGTGGCCAGGGACGGACCGATTCGCGAAGCGAATCAGGCCAGCGCAGCTGCCCGAAGGGCGAGGATCGGCCCAAGCCGATCCGAGTCAATCGAACCATCGACACGCGGATTTTCAGTACTTCGTCGGCCCGTTGCCCCACAAGGTCA
>JALHUQ010000268.1 GCA_022866645.1 Woeseiaceae bacterium
ATATACGCTTGGGCACAAACAAAAAGGCCAGCACTCGGCTGGCCTTCTTGCTGCGTTCAGCGTGCCGCTTACGTTTTGCGTCGTCTCGTAAACCCCAGACCCGCGAGGCCGAGGCCCACGAGCGCCAACGTACCCGGTTCGGGGACAGAGGTCCTCTGAAGGAATCCGCGGATCTCCCCACCGGGGAAAACGTTAGTGTGAATATTGAAATAGGTCTTGCCCGCATCAAAGCCCGCAAACAGTGCAGCCCAGGCGCTAGCTGTCGTACCGCCGTTGGCGGTCAGGAACGCCGGATTGAAACTGCTGGCCAGCGTCATATCAAATAGCCGGCTGTAGGTACCGGCGGTAACCCCGATCGGAAAGTCCGGGAAGTATGGTGTCGTCGTGGCCACGCCAGCGGTTCCAGTACCCGCTACCAACGTGCAACAGTGAATATGTGCCGCCGTCGTGGTTCCCGTCAGACCCGAGAACGTCACAGCTACCAGCATCTTGTTCAGGACGGTGTCCACGGTTACCGTCGCCGTGCCTGTCCCGGGTGACGCATTCGGCGGGACCTCGTTAGCGCCGCTCAATGCCGCTGAATACGTGATGGTTGTCGCCGCGGCTGGCATGGCCAGTACGCACGCCAGCAATCCAAGAAGCTTCGACTTCATATCGGTCTCCCCTTGTTCGTTAGTTGTGCCCTGATCTGAGTCGGGCTACAGCCGCTTATACGCTCGAATGATCTAGGTCGTGTGTAAAGAGTTCCGACACTGCTTGTTTGACGTGGCAGCGGCCCCCGGGGCATCTGGGCACCGCGAAAAGCCCAGCCATGGGTGGACCGCGACGGGTAGCGCGCAAACAAGAAGCCCGTCGCCAGGACGGGCTTCCTGCTGCGTTGAGCGCGTCGCTTACGCTTCGAGTCGTCGGCTTAAGCGGAGACCGGCAAAGCCGAGGCCGAGCAGGGCGCCATAGTCACTTGTACTTCGCGCACGTAAATGTCGATTCGACGGGCGAGCCGAGTCGGCCGTCTCCAAGCTGCTGGCGATACACCATGGTAATCACACCGGGCAACAGCGACACCTGCTCGCTGGGCGGTCCGCTCGCGGTGGCTCCAACCTGAACGCTGCTAACCACGACGTTAGTCAGCACGAGATTCAGGTATTCCAAGGATCCGTCGCCGGTAGAACTTGTCACCGCCATGGTCATCGACGGAAACAGCTGGCCGGTAATGGCCGCGGCCGAGAGAGCGGGACTCGACCGGTCAAGCGGCTTCGCCAACTGGACGCCAGTGCAGGCGCGCTGGATAACACCGATCGACATCGCCTGGACAATGATCCAGTCCTTGTAATCCTTGGCGGTGGATTCGCCAGCGACGCCCGGAACCTGCAGAAAGATAGCCGCGTTCGCCGTCGTTGCACCGCACGCGAGGATCATCGCGGCTGCGGTTCTGAGGAAATTCTTGAGATTCATTTGTCGCCCCACTGATGTGTCTATTGTTGTCACGAAAAGAGACTGCGGACTCTTCGATAGTTGTGCCCAGATCTACGTCAGGCTACAGCCGCTTATACGCTCGAATGATCTACGGCGTATGCAAAAGAGCTCCGACACCGCACATTTGACATAACAGCGGATCGCGCAGCGATCGACTTCGGTAGCATCGCTGTCCCCAACGACTGATTCCGGTCGTTTCTCCCCGTACAGCGTCCGCTTTGCTGCGCCGCGCATAGGGGGCGGGCTCGAGCCGGACCCCGCGGTGGCCCGTTCGGCGCGCGGTTCGGAAAAGGTTCGGGATGGGCTGGGTCGGGCGGGTCGGTTCGCTCGGCCAGAAGCGGCCGCTGGTTCGGCACCCCGTAGAAACAAAAAGCCCGTCACGAGGACGGGCTTCTTGCTGCGTTGAGCTTGTTTACGCTTTGCGTCGTCTGCTCAGGCCAAGACCGACCAGGCCAAGGGAGAGCAATGCGAGCGTGCCGGGTTCGGGGACCGGCGTTGAACCACAGTTGCCGATGCTCACCATGTTAGTGGCAGAGACAAAGCTAAATAACGTGCAGTGCACGCCATCCGGCGTGAATCCGATGTTTGCGCCGCCTGAGCCATAGCTCCCGTCCCAGGTTTCGCCGATCGCCACTTTGCCCTCGTAGCTACCGGCCGGAAGCAACGCCGAGAACGAATAGATTCCGTCGCCGTCCGGATCCTCCAGCCACGAACGCAGGCAACTGGGGTCCCAGTCTCCCGCACATCCAAGTTCGGACTGGAAGCTGCCTGCAAAGACGGAAATGCGCGAATTGACGTTGTCGGTGATCCAGTTCGTCTTGTCGTCGAAATAGAACCTGACGGTCTCGTTAACCCCGAGCGTCAACGCAATGTTCGGTCCGTTCAGCACGCCTCCGGCACCGTAGTTCTCGGTCCAGGAATCGTTGAGCGCGGCCTTGTACTCAAAGGAACCTGCCGGGACGGCGAAGCTGCCCTGCCAGACATCGTCATTCGCGTCGTACGTCAGATGCGTGGCGGCACACGCGGGATCCCAGTCCCCGGCGCAACCCAACTCCGACTGCAGACTGCCTGCGACCGTGACGGAGGTGGCCGTGCCGCTCGCAGAAAGGGGTCCCGCCAACAGACCCACGGCCAGCAATCCCAGAATTGTGAACAGGCGTTGAAGTTTGACCAGGATCCTGGCCTGACCGGCGTCGAAGACTAATCAGGCTGCAAGAGACATTTCTCGACGAGAATCGTGGGCTTGTCTCGTTTTCGCATGGTCAACATCGGACGCCGGACGCTGGTCAATCCTCGACGCCCGTTTACACGTAGCACTGGCAAAAGCGCCAGGCGGCGGCCAAGCAACCTGTCACTCACGCCTTTCCCTTTCACGGCGGGAGGGCTAGTGTGATGGCACGTCTCCACCTGCCAACACGCCGATGACTCGCTGCGCTCGAACCATCCTGCTTGCCTTGATCGTCGCTCTCGCTGGCTGCAGCGCATTTCCGCAGGCGCGATCAGGAATTGAATTCGACGATGGACTCTCTGCCAGCGACATTTTCGAACACTGTCTTGCCGCGCACGGCGGCGACATCCATGAGTATCCCGGCGACATCAACATCGCCACCGATGGCCGCTGGTATTCGGTGATCCAGCGCATCCAGCCGGTGGTCAGCGATGCCGGGTTTCGCGTCACGTCGGAGGAGCGCTTCCGCCCG
>JALHUQ010000033.1 GCA_022866645.1 Woeseiaceae bacterium
GGGCACATCCCCAAGTTCAGCCACCAGCCAGTCCCGAATGTCACTAACCGTGCGCTTGCCGTCCACGAAATTCAGCGCCTCGTAAGCAAACATCTCGCCGTCGCCACGCGGCGTGCTATGGCTGGCAAGTCGCAGCTTCGCCGCGACTGATGCTCCGAGCTTGTCGTCCAGGTAGGAGTACCCAAAGGCATGCATAGGGCCTTCAATATCCGTATACGTTCGTAAACAGTTTCATTTCTTGCAACGAATGTCTTCGGCTCCGGCGTCACAAGCAGCGCCTGCAATGCGTCCAGATAAGTCACTGCGTCCGCATGATCGCTTTCTGACATTGCCGCAAACGGCTCAACGCTATGCACCTTGCGTCGCTCCAGCGCGAAGTGAACCCGGGTCGACGCGGCAACATCGATTGCGGCCAGACTCGCCCGCCGCTCAACTAACTCCGCGCTGCGTTGCAGTGCATTTCGTTGCAACAGCTTCAATACTGCAGGCACATCAACGTCAGAAAAATTCGCGAGATACCAGGCGCTCGCCGCGCCAATAAACGCCGCGCGCTTTAGCTTGGTCGGATCAATATTGGCCGCCAGATCGTAGTTCGTGTGGATATAGCGATCGGGCCAATCGTGAAGATACAAGCCCGGAATACGCCATGTGCCTTCAAAGAAGACATCGTGATCGCTGCCCATATCGAGGCCTTCCATCAGGGCGAGCTGTGGGTCTTTGCCGCCCTCGGGCGCAGCCAACGGAAATGCGGCAGACTTGCCATCAGCGAAACGCTGTGTCTGATCATTGACGAATTGTCCGATCTCGTGACCAAGATCGCTGATAAATGACGGCACGCTATACGGTCCGCCCGATATGCGGAATACGGACTTGGTCACCGGACCACCGCCGACCATGTCCATGTGAATATTGGCTTTGATGCGCGAAGGGTCATCGTATTGCGACAAATACATGATGCTGCCCTCGATCTCTGCGGGCCACAGGAATCGAATGGTGCGGGATGGTCTCGGCAATATGCCTTTCTTGATCAGAGTGTTGAGCGTGCGGGCTACTTCCAGAATTGAAACGCATCCCGAAGCGTTATCATTTGCACCCGGGCGCGGATGATCCAGATGGCAGGTGAAGTGAATTTCTTCGCCCGATTTGTCGCTGCCGGTGATCGCAGCTGTCGCGAATCTGTACTTGCCGCGTTCGTGACTGGCGTCGACTTTCGCGTGAAACAGGATAGCCTCGCCAGCTTCCAGGCGTTGCTGCAATGCCCTCGCCTCGCCCAGTGAAATCATGAAACCGAAAGATCGGGTCTTCGGAAACGAATCGAGGTGTCCCCAGCGAACCAGCCGATCGTCTTCTTTCCACCACGCCGACTTTTGGTTAGGCGCATAGGAAATGATGCCAGCCGCGCCGAACTCACCAACCGCACGCTCGACAACGTCGCCGGGCTGACTTGAGGTCAGAACCAGCTTGCCCTTCAGATCCCTGCCGATGTAGTCCTCGTCCCGAGATCCGCTTCCAATATCAACCAACGTGGTTGTCACGTCGCCGGACAAGCTGTCCTGTGCCAGCGTGAGTGGAACAGAATCCCAATCACCCAGCTTTCGCACCCGAACTCTTACGCCACCTTCGTCCCTGACTTCCCAGAGCTCCGCTTCCCGCACATCCCAGACCGGGCGGGATTTTTGTGTCCCATACAGGGTCTCGCCGTCGGCCGCGAACTCCAGCACGTCAATTTCATCGAGACCGTAATGCTCGAGCTGTTTAATGATGTGCTGTGTAGCGAGTTCAAACTGACTACTCGCGCGCATGCGATGCTGCAGAGTGATTGTGTCCAGATTGCGTTTCGCCGCCTCACCGGAAGTCTCTTCCGCAATATTCCTTAAGACCTCCTCGTCAATCAGGTCTCGTATGTCCGCAATAGCTGCTGACGATGCGAGGAGTATCAGCGTCATGAGCATGGGCACAGAATATCCAGCTGTTCGATTCAAAGCTCTTCACCGTTCATGCGTTTCCAATTCAACTCGATGACGTCAATAGCCACCGCGTAGGTGTCGGCCAGTTCTGATTCCATAGCGGTGACATCCTTCAAATACTGCATCGAATTGTAGATAGCCAGGTCGAGTGAGTCGCCACTAATAAGCTGAGGATTCATCAATCGGGCCGCGGCACCACGATTGGTTTCGTAGTAGCGGCTTTGCAAGCCATACGTCAACGATAATGCGGTCACAAGCGCGTAGTCCATTTTCGCCAGTGATCCGGTCGCCAGCGCCGTCTCCCAGGCTGTTGACTGCAGTGCAACAGGACTGTAGCTGTCCAAAATGACGACGAAATCAGACAAGGTCTTGATATCGCCGCTTTTTTGGCGCTGATCAATCACCTCATACAGACCACGATTGAACGGTGCCGCGTCTTCGACACTAGCTCGATTGCGCCGAATTTCGCTTAAGAAACTCGAGATCGCCTGTCGTATCGTAGCGTCCGTCTGTCGATTTTCGCGCCACTCGTCCAGACCCAGGGCAAGCAGGATACTGACCGTAATCAGCGCGGATTCGAAGATAACCCGGGGCAACCAGACGGACGATGTTTTTGAAGGCATGGCAGAAAATCGGCAATTGTTGATAATTTGCTCAAGAGTATAGCAATTCGTTTCCGGAACTTTGGCAGTTGCCTGAGAAAACCGATACTATCGGTCGGCGCTGGCGGGGTTCGGCGCCACGATACTAATAAGAATGCATAGACAAAAACTACATCGACTACTCACGTTTTCGCTTGCGGCCACCGCCGCGTGCAGTGCGCACGCACTGGCCGATACGTTCGAAACCGGCGCCTATGACAGTGAGGCCCCGCAGTTTGTGGCGATGGGCTTTGGAGACGTCGGGTATATTTCAAAGGACGGCAGCAGTACCGACGGTTTCGGTATCGGTCAGGTCGTCGCGCAGCTAAGTGCCTCGATGGGCGACTCATTCAGCGTGTTCGGTGAATTCACCCTGACCGCCAAAGAAGACAGCCATAGCACCGGCATAGAGCGCCTGATCGTCAAGTACGAGTTTTCTGATCACTACAAATTGTCCGCTGGCCGCTACCACACACCCATTGGCTATTGGAACTCAGCCTTTCATCATGGCGCCTGGCTACAAACCACCGTCAGTCGTCCGGAGATTTTCAAATTCGGCTCCAAAATCGCACCGATCCATTTCGTCGGCGCATTGATGGAGGGACTCATCCCGTCCGGACGGCTCGGCCTCAGCTACGAGGTCGGCTTAGGCAATGGCCGGCACAGCAACATTTCGGCTGCGGGCGATGTTGGCGACATTAACAGCGACAAGGCGTGGATGGTCCAGATCAACGCGAAACCCGTGGATTATTACGGGCTTAACATGGGCATTGGTTTCTACAACGATGAAGTTCCCTTGCTGAATGGCACCGATGTCAAGGAAAACACGGTATCCGCGTATGCAGCCTGGACCAAGGAAGCGCCGGAACTGATATTCGAGTACCTGCACTCGCAACACGAATTATTGAACGACAGCTCGGTATCCGGTGATGTCGATGGCTGGTACGCCCAATTCGCCTATCGCTTGTCGGGCAAACACCACGACTGGAAGCCCTACGCGAGACTTGAACACACTCGTGTCGACGACTCTGACCCGCTACTCGGAGCCGAAAATCTTGACTACGACGGCGGCATTCTGGGCGTCCGTTGGGACTTCAACAGCTATGCGGCCATCAAGGCCGAATACCGGAATGAAGAATATGACCACGCTGGACGGGAAAATAACTTCCGCATCCAGGTTTCGTTCGCCCTGGCTAAGCTGTAGGCTGCCCGACAATGTCTAATGTTATCCGCACCTTAACAAGAAAACTGCCGCTGATTCTGTCGGCTGCCTTACTACTGTCGACCAGTACAGCCCTGCTTGCGGAGGAGGTGGCCGACGACGGTGATATCGCGATCGCAATCGTCGTGCACAAAGACTTGCCCATCGAGAATTTATCGCTCGTAGAGCTGCGCAGTATCTTTCTGGCAGATCGGCAATTTTGGGAAGATAAGACGCGGATCACACTGCTGGTCCGTGCGCCACTATCGGATGAACGA
>JALHUQ010000269.1 GCA_022866645.1 Woeseiaceae bacterium
AGAAAAAGTCTCGACACGACATTGATCTTGTACGCCGAACATGAATTCAATGCGTCGACATTCGCGGGTCGTGTCATCACGGGGACATTGTCCGATATGCACTCGGCGGTCACGGGTGCGATCGGCGCGCTGCGCGGTGCGTTGCATGGTGGCGCCAACGAAGCGGCCATGGCACTGATTTCCAAATTCGATACGCCCAAAGAAGCAGCGGCGGGTGTGCTCGGGATGCTACAGCGCAAAGAGCTGATCATGGGATTCGGACACCGCGTGTACACGACCTCAGACCCACGTAACGCCGTGAATAAAAAAATGTCGAAAGCGCTGGCCGACGACGTCGGCAATACGACTTTGTATCCGATCTCGGAAGCCGTAGAGAAAGTCATGTGGGATAAAAGGAAACTGTTCGCGAACGCCGACTTTTTCGCCGCCAGCGTGTACCACTTCATGGGAATACCGACCTATCTGTTCACGCCGATTTTCGTGTGCTCACGCATCACCGGCTGGGCCGCTCATATCATGGAACAACGCGCTAACAACAAATTGATACGCCCGACAGCGGACTACATCGGACCCAGCTTGCAGAAATGGGTCGCAATTAAAGACCGCCAATAGGGCGTACGGAAAAAACGGAGACTTGGATGTCCAATGTAATCGTCCGCTCGGCAAAACGTGCCGACTGGGATCAAGCGCTTGTCGATATCGCCGACTACGTTTGCAACTATCAGGTCGACAGCGAACTCGCCTTCGAAACTGCCCACTACTGCCTTATGGATACCCTCGCCTGTGGTTTTCAGGCGCTGGACTACCCGGCCTGCACGAAACTTATGGGTCCGGTCGTGCCGGGCGCAACACTCGCCGGCGGCGCTCGCGTTCCCGGCACATCTTACGAGCTCGATCCGGTTCTCGCGGCGTTTAACATCGGTGCGATGAACCGCTGGCTGGATTTCAATGACACCTGGCTTGCCGCGGAGTGGGGCCACCCTTCAGATAACCTGGGCGGCATCCTGGCGACGGCGGATTATCTGAGCCGTCAGGCGCGCGGTAAGGGTAAAGCGCCATTGACCATGAAGGACGTGCTAACGGCGGCCATCATGGCGCACGAAATTCAAGGTGTACTGGCACTCGAAAATAGCTACAACCGTGTTGGCCTCGATCATGTGCTGCTGGTACGAGTAGCAACGACGGCCGTTGTAACTCGCATGCTGGGTGGCGATCGCGATACGGTTTTGAACGCAGTGTCCAATGCCTGGATCGACGGCTGCTCGCTTCGGACCTACCGGCATGCACCGAACACCGGTTCACGCAAGAGCTGGGCCGCGGGCGATGCGACGAGTCGAGGCGTGCGTCTCGCGCTAATCGCGATGACCGGCGAGATGGGTTATCCGTCTGCGTTGACGGCGCCAACCTGGGGCTACTACGACGTGCTCTTCAAGGGTAACGAATTCAAGTTCCAGCGCCCCTATGGCAGTTACGTCATGGAAAACGTGCTTTTCAAGATTTCCTATCCTGCGGAATTCCACTCGCAGACCGCAGTCGAAGCGGGCATGACGTTGCATCCGCAGGTGAAGAGCCGCATCGAT
>JALHUQ010000270.1 GCA_022866645.1 Woeseiaceae bacterium
AATCACACCCGGATTACGCGGATCGTCTTCCGGAATACCCGCTTCAACTTTACCGACGAGGTCAGCACCAACGTCCGCACCTTTGGTGAAGATACCGCCGCCGAGTCGAGCGAAGATCGAAATCAACGAGCCACCGAAAGCCAGACCGACAAGTGCGTGTATCGCATCGTCCGTTGAAGAACCCATGTTCAGGAGAACCATGTAGTAGCCGGCAACGCCGAGGAGGCCGAGTCCAACAACGAGCATCCCAGTAATCGCACCGCCGCGGAATGCGACATTCAACGCAGGGTTCACACCGAGGGTTGCCGCTTGCGCTGTACGCACGTTGGCCCGAACTGAAACGAACATGCCGATGTAACCGGCAAGGCCAGAAAGGATCGCGCCGATCGCAAAGCCAATGGCAGTCGGCCACTTGAGCGCGAAACCCAGGGCCAGGAACAGAACGACGCCCACTCCGCCGATCGTCATGTATTGACGATTCATGTAGGCATTAGCGCCTTCCTGAATCGCTGCCTGGATTTCCTGCATGCGGCTGGTGCCGGTCGGCTGTTTGATAATCCACTGCGTCGAAAGAATTCCGAACAGTATTGCCAATGCACCCGCACCGATCGAGAGCCATAGGGCCATCTCGTTAGTCATCAGACTGTCTCCTGATTGTGTTGCGAAAATTCGAGCGTTGCCGCATGCGCCAGCTTAATTAAACGGGCGAACGGGCATCGTTCAGTAAAATCTCGTTTTTGTTGTTGGTCGTTGTTTCGAGCGCTCCCGGACCCCGTCACTAATGGGCGTCCTGCTCGAAACAGGCCGCGCATCATACCACAAATTTTGTCCCGGTCAGCGGCTTCACGAGCTTGTTTTTGAGCTTGGCGACCTTAGGTAAGCCATTGATATATGGAGGATAATTCTCTCCTGTGATCAAGGGCTGCAAATATCGACGTGCCGCCGCCGTGATGCCGAATCCGTCTTTACTGATGTAGTGCCGAGGCAGCTTCTTTTCTTTGTTTGCGATGCGGCTCAGGGGCGCTGATTCGATTTTCCAGCGATAAGGCTGGTCCGAAATTCGTTTGATCACAGGCATCACCGCGGTCTTTCCTTGCACGGCGTATTGCACTGCGGCTTTGCCCACGGCATAGGCCTGTTTGACATCGACGTCCGATGCGATGTGGCGTGCTGAGCGTTGCAAATAGTCTGCAATCGCGTAGTGGAATTTATAGCCCAGGCTCTCACGAACCATATTGGCGACGACCGGCGCGACGCCACCGAGTTGCGCATGGCCGAAGGCATCCCGAGTGCCAGCCTCGGCGAGGAACTGTCCGTTCGCATACGCCGCGCCTTCACTGACGACGATAACGCAATAACCATAATCGCTTACGCACTGCTGAACCTTTTTCAGGAACGCGGTTTGCTCGAATGGAATCTCCGGGAACAGGATGATGTGCGGTGCGTCTTCGGGCTTTTTGCCAGCGAGGCCGCCGGCCGCGGCAATCCAGCCCGCGTGACGTCCCATGACTTCAAGGATGAAGACCTTGGTCGAGGTCTTGGCCATCGACAGTACGTCCATAGCCGCTTCCTGAGTCGAAACGGCGACGTACTTCGCGACCGAGCCGAATCCAGGACACGTGTCCGTGACAGGCAAATCATTGTCGACGGTTTTCGGTACGCCGAGACAGGTGACGGGATAGCCCATCTTTCTCGAAATCTGTGACACCTTGTGCGCGGTATCCATCGAGTCGTTGCCACCGTTATAGAAGAAGTAGCCGATGTCGTGTGCTTTAAAAACCTCGATCAAACGCTCGTATTCTGCACGGTTCTCTTCGATGCCCTTGAGCTTGTAGCGCGCAGAGCCGAATGCGCCACCGGGCGTGTACATCAAGGCGGCGATGGTCGATGCGCTTTCTTTGCTCGTATCAATCATGTCTTCCGTCAAGGCGCCGATAATGCCGTTTCGACCGGCGTAGACATTTGCGATCTTGTTGCTGTGCTTGCGAGCCGTCTCAATGACACCACAGGCGCTGGCATTGATAACAGCAGTAACACCGCCGGATTGGGCGTAAAAGGCATTCCGTGCAGACATTTTTTTGGTCCCCGATTGCGTTGATTTGAGGCGTGAGAGGATACCTCGCATTGACCTCAATGTCCTTTCTCGGTAGCTTACTCCGCCCGGTCTATGACCGGACTCGACTGCCGTAGTGAGAGACAAGACATATGCGAATCGTATTGCTGGGCGCGCCCGGATCGGGCAAGGGCACTCAGGCCAAGAAGCTGATGGCGGAGAAAAATATTCCGCAAGTGTCAACTGGGGACATGTTGCGTGAGGCGGTTGCGAAAGGCACCCGCTTTGGGCTCAAAGCAAAAGCCGTCATGGATGCCGGTAATCTGGTGCCGGACGAAGTGGTCCTTGGAATCATCAGTGAACGGCTCAGCCAGCCCGATGCCGAGAACGGATTCATACTCGACGGGTTCCCGCGCACAACGCAGCAAGCACTCGATCTTGAGGATTTGCTGGATGAAATGGGTACGCCGCTCGATACCGCCGTCCTCATGGATGTTGATTTCGACATACTCGTGAAGCGCCTCACCGGCCGCCGGACCTGCTCGCTGACCGGAGAGCTCCTGAACGTCTATTTCTCATCTCAGGAGGAGCTCGATAAATGCACGAGCGCTGGCGGTGAGCTGATTCAGCGCGAAGATGACAATGAAGAAACGATCGGCAATCGACTAACGGTGTACCGCGAGAGTACCGAGCCCCTGATCAACTTTTACAAGCAGCGTGAAAAGCTCGTGACAATCAATGCTGAAGGCGAGATTGACGCGGTCTACGAGCGGCTCTTGAACGCGCTATAGGGACTGCAGCAAGGTTTCGCCGATCAACTCACGTCTCCAGCCGGTAAAAACCCTGGAATCGCGACTACCCGAAATCAGCACCGATGATAGCTCACGCTTGGACGCGACAGTCTCTGCTGCGAGGTCCAGGTCTTTGGCGCATTCGGCCACCTGAGCGAGCAGCGCTTTGAGCAAGGCCTTCTGCGCTTCGTCGGGTGGCAGTGGGGGCGAGTAGACATCCGCGTCGTCGCCCGACGCGCCGATTAATTCAATCAATTGTTGGCCGGCCCGGTCGATCAATTTTGGCGGCATGCCTTCGATCGACTCGAGCTGCTGTTCGGACGATGGCAGTTTGAAAGCGATATCGAGTAAGACGTTATCGCGAATTATCCATTGCCGAGGCCGGTTGCGGCGAATCGCTTCCTCTTCTCGCCACGCCGCCAGACGGACCGCTGCGGCGCGCTTCACACCGCGAAAATTGCGCGCACCTTTAAGTCGATCAATGGCCTGGTCACCTGATATCGCATAGAGCGAGCTGTCGAGCAGCAAAGCCGAATCCTGACGTGCCCAGTCGAGCCGGCCTTTCTTGTCCAGCTGCTCGCCAAGAATGTCAGCCGCGGGCAACAAGTACTCAACGTCCTCAGCGGCGTAGTCCAATACCGCTTCCGGCAACGGCCGGCGCGTCCAGTCTGCGCGCGTATGGGTCTTGGCCATATCAACATCGAACAGTTCTTTGACGAGTCCGGCGTAGCCCACTTGCGCTGGCATGCCGATTAGTCCGGCCGCGATTTGCGTGTCAAAAATTTCTCGCGGCATCGCGCCCGCCGTCTGGTAGATGACTTCTATGTCCTGGCGCGCGGAATGGACCACCCAGCGGCTGTGCAGGAGTTGGCGCCAGAATTCCGTCTGACCGGCTGAAGCCAGCGGATCGACGCAATAGATGTGGTCGCGGGTCGATATCTGAATCAGACAAAGTTGCGCGAAATACGTCTTTTCACGCATGAATTCAGTATCCACGCCGAGCTGAGCGTGACCAGTGATGTTTTGGCTGATGTTGTCGGGGTGATCGACGAATAAATAATCTGGCATTAGAGAAACGCAGTCGATATTCAGAATCGGAGACTAACATGCGATGATCGGCGACGTGCTAACTCTATTCAAAACACTGCTCGATATTGTTCGGCTGCAGAAAGGGCCGGAGGCGATTCCACATTCGCCCGTATTGTTTGTCCTTATGGTTGCAGCATGGATGGCGGTTGGTGCTGTGGTCACCGCAATGATAGGCGAGCTGAATCAGTCGGATTTCGCCATCAGCATGTTGCTGGGCGTGATCGCCCTGGTTATTTATGCCGCCGCCATCGTGTTTTCGCAAAAAAGTACGCGCGTATTGCAATCGTTGACGGCCATACTGGGCTGCGGAGTCTTGCTCGAATGCCTGTTCGTCACGGGCTATTTGTCACTGAGTCCGATACTCGGCAAGGACATTGCCGGCTTGGCCAGCTATCTGATATTGCTCTGGTCGGTTCCCGTCGAAGGCCATATTATCGCTCGCGCCATTGACCGGCACTGGTATGTCGGATTTCTCATCGCGATGGCCGTATTCCTGATACAAATTCAAGTGAGCACGAGCCTCGGGCCTACCGACCTCGCAACACCGTAGGACAACATGCACATACACATACTCGGCATTTGCGGAACATTTATGGGCGGTGTCGCCGCGCTCGCCAGATCCGCGGGTCACAAGGTGACCGGCTGTGATCGTAACGTGTATCCACCGATGAGCACGCAGCTCAAAGAGCTGGGCATCGAAATATATGAAGGCGTGGATGCAAAGCAGCTCGCCATTGCCCCGGACTGTATTGTCGTAGGTAACGTGATGAGCCGCGGCGTCGATGTGGTCGAGGCGATGCTGAATGACAATCACCGTTATACGTCGGGGCCGCAGTGGCTCGCAGAAAATGTCCTGCATGACCGCCACGTCATCGCCGTGGCGGGCACGCACGGCAAGACCACGACGGCCAGCATGCTGGCATGGATACTGGAAGACGCAGGTCTGGATCCGGGTTTTCTGATCGGTGGCATTCCGATCAATTTCGGCACCTCCGCCCGTTTCGGTAAATCCAGATTTTTTGTTGTCGAAGCCGATGAATACGACACAGCGTTTTTCGACAAGCGTGCGAAGTTCGTTCACTACCGACCGCGTACACTCATCATCAACAACATTGAGTTCGACCACGCCGATATCTACAAAGATATGGATGCGATCCTTTGGCAGTTCCACCAGCTGATGCGAATGGTGCCTGCCGATGGAGATATCATCACCTACGGCCACGATGAAAATATCAAGAAGCTGATCGAAATGGGTTGCTGGACGCCCGTGCAAACCTTCGGCAGCAGCGACGACACTGACTGGGTTGCCAGATTTGGTGACAATGTTGAACGGCATATCGGTGTGCGTAGCCCATCGGGAGCCGCCGCAGAAACGAGATGGCGCATGGGTGGCGTCCATAATCTCGAGAATGCGCTCGCCGCGGTCGCGGCGGCCGTATCTGTGGGTGTGTCTTTTGAGCGTGCCGTCGAGGCAATGTCACGATTTGAAGGCGTCAAACGTCGCATGGAGCGCACGGCCACCGTTGCCAATATCGCTATCTATGATGACTTCGCTCACCACCCTACAGCGATACAAAAATCGATCGCTTCGATGCGACGGCGCTACCCTGGACATCGGGTGGTAGTCGCAATGGAGCCACGCTCAAACACCATGAAGCTCGGCGTACACAACGACTCGTTGGCGAATTCGCTCAAAGACGCGGATCTGATCTGGATGTACCGGCCGGATAATATGGGCGACGGGTTCGATGCGTCGCTGCAAGCCCTCGGCAGCAAGTTGAGTTTGCACCGAGATTACGATCAACTCGTCAGCGAGATGTCGAGAAAAGTGCTGAGCGGCGACCAGGTAATCTTCATGAGCAATGGTGGCTTCGGATTGGCGCGACAAACCCTGACGGCCTTATTGCAGAGAACGCGCGGTCCCTGATCAGCGTCTATACTTACATCTGTGCGAATACCGATATTTCCTTTGAATACAGTGCTTTTCCCCGGTGGGCCGTTGCCGCTGCGGATCTTTGAGTCGCGTTACATCGACATGGTTAGCGCCTGCTTGAAGGCGGATTCGCCGTTTGGTGTATTGCTGATCAAACGCGGCGAGGAGGCGGGGGCCGCGACCACCTTCGATGTTGGCACGCTGGCGAAAATCACCGACTTCTATCAGGGCAGCGATGGCTTGCTGGGCATCACCGCGGTCGGCCAGCAACGGTTCCGACTATTGTCGAGCGATCGGCAATCCGATGGACTCAATATCGGGGACGTTGAGCTCATTCCGGCGGAAAACCCGATGCCGTTGCCGGCAAGAAATGTAGCGTTGCCGCACATGCTTGGCCACGTGCTGGAAGACCTGGGTCGTTTGTACGAGTCGATAGACTGGCATATCGATGATGCCGTCTGGATCAGCTACCGGTTTGTCGAAATTCTGCCGATTGACCTCGAACACAAGCAGTCGAGCCTGGAGAGCAGCGATACCGCAGCACGTCTCAAGCTGGTCGATGAACTCCTGGAATCGGTACGCGGACCGGCCCGTGAGTAGCGAACGAGTCCTAGTTCGCCAGTCGAGCAAAGACTCTGGATGCGGCCGCGATAGTTGCGCTGATCTCCTCATCACCATGCGCTGCAGAAACAAAGCCCGCCTCAAAAGCTGATGGCGCCAGGTAAACGCCTTCGCCGAGCATGCCGTGGAAGAACTGCTTGAAGCGTTCGACATCGGCGGCTGCGACCTGATCAAAACTTCTCACCGACGGAGCGTCGGTAAAGACCAACCCGAACATGCCGCCTTCGCACTCGGTAGCCATCGCAATTCCGGCATCCTCGGCTGCCGCCGCCAGACCGTCAATCAACTGCTTTGTTTTCTTCGTCAGCGATTCGTAGAAACCGGGCTCGTCGATTAGCTCGAGCGTCGCAAGTCCGGCCGCCATCGCGACGGGATTTCCTGACAGCGTTCCGGCCTGATAGACGGGACCAACCGGTGCGAGACTTGCCATGATGTCCGCGCGACCGCCAAAAGCCGCTGCCGGCATGCCGCCACCAACGATCTTGCCTAGTGTTGTCAGGTCAGGAATGATGCCGAACAGTGACTGCGCTCCGCCTTTCGCGACGCGAAATCCGGTCATGACCTCGTCAAAAATCAGGACGGTACCCGAAGACGTGCAAAGCGCGCGCAGCGTTTCGTGGAAACCGGCCACCGGAGGCACCATGTTCATGTTGCCGGCAATAGGCTCGACGATGACACACGCAATCTGTTCGCCGATTTCGGCAAATACGGTCTTGAGCGCGTCGATATCGTTATAGGGCAGGGTAATGGTGTGTGCCGCGAGGCTAGCGGGTACTCCGGGCGAGCTGGGCACACCCAGTGTCAGCGCGCCGGAGCCGGCTTTGATCAGCAGCGAGTCCGAATGACCGTGGTAGCAGCCCTCAAATTTGATGATTTTGTCGCGCTGCGTATGGCCGCGCGCGAGTCGAATGGCGCTCATCGTCGCTTCCGTGCCCGAGCTGACCATGCGCAGCCTTTCGATCGATGGCACCAGCGAGCAGATTTTCTCGGCGATGCGGGTTTCGAGCACGCACGGTGCGCCAAAACTGAGGCCCTGTTTCGCCGTCTCGATCACCGCTGCGATGACCGCGGGATGGCAATGGCCGAGAATCATGGGCCCCCAGGAGCCTACATAATCAATGTAGCGTCGGCCGTCCTCACCCTCGACGTAAGCGCCGTGAGCGCTCTTGAAGAATACAGGCTCACCACCAACGCCAGCGAATGCCCGCACTGGTGAATTGACGCCGCCGGCAATAACCGCTTGCGCGTTTGAAAACAGACTCATGAAAATCCTCCAAAGGAGGGCGCATCCTACCGGACTGTCGGTGGTTCGCTCAACTGGCGAACATCATATCCGTTTCGCTTGAGTTGCGTTGGTACGCCATCTCGACCCACGAGATGCAAAGCGCCGACAATAATAAGGTAGTCCATGTCGTCGTCGAGCAGGCTTTCAATCTGCTTAACCCATCGCGAGTTGCGGTCCCTGACCAACGCTTTGTTCAGTTCCTCATGCTTCTCCAGATCACCGAGCATGTCGGATTCAAGTTCTGCGATGTTGCCATGTCGCCAGGCATCGATGAGTTCGTCCATCATGTCACTGAGCTTTGCACTCTCAGTCAGCGTAGTCATCAGCATCTCGCGCTGTGCGGCCAGTGACATGCCATCCAGAAACTGAATCTGCTGTTCGACCGTTTCGAGTCCATCGATGCGTTTTCCGTCGCTGCTTGCTTTCGACAACATGTACATCTCAACGCCAAGCGTTGGATTGAAGCCAACCCTGTTGAGCATCATCATTTCCACGGTCATCGCGGCATACCAGGGTTCGGTCTTGTTCAGCAGATCGAGTGGAATGTCGATGACCTCTGCCGCTGCGAGGGCCTGCTGGTAAAGCTCTTCGCCCATGAGGTCGCGCAGCGTTTTGTCATCCTGCAGTACGCCATAAGTCGTGAACGTCGCCTGCGTCGCGAAGGGATCGAGATCATCCATGTCCACTTCCATAATCAGGACTTCGGCATCCTCATAGGCCGCGTCGAACGCTGTTGGCAACGGGTAGTCAACAGAGCGCAAGAGATGAATAGAGCCCAACAGGTAGACCGAGTTGTTTGCTCCGGAAACCTGCCACATTGTCACCGGGTGCCCGGGTTCACTGGCGTGGACCGGTAGTGCCAGCAATGCCAGCAGCGCCAAACGGTTTGTGATCATTACTCGTTTACCCAGATGAGTTCGTTTTCGGTGCTGCCATCGGCGTGCAGCGTGATGCGCCGGTAGGCGGGCGGTCGATCATCAACCGCAAAATCATCGCTAGCGGGTTTGAATTGCCGACAGGTCGATGGTGTACCCACTATGCGAATGCCGTGATGTTCAGCTTCATAGGGTTGATGGACGTGGCCAAATACCAGCAAACGAACGCGCCCTGCCGTCTGTAAACGCTGCAGCAATGCGTCGCCGTTTTTCATGCCAACGGTATCGAGCCAGGCGCTGCCCATCGGGATAGGTGGGTGGTGCAAGAAAACCATGATGTATTTCGCAGAACTCGCGCTGACAATGCGGTCGAATCGGGAAAGCTCGTCGGCCGACACTTCACCACCGGCCGCACCGCTAATGCAGCTGTCCAGACCAAGCAGTAACCAGTCGCGAACTTCTTCATTCGCACAGTAGGAGAACGGCGGCTGCCGACAGACTACCTGCATCAGATCACGAACATCGTGGTTGCCCGGCACACAGTGCATGCGCAATTTCAGCGGAATCAGGAGATCTCGAAATCGATCGTAGGCCGCAGCGGTGTCGTCCTGAATGAGATCGCCGGTGATCAGTACGCGTTCGGCGCGCCAATCACCGGCGTTGTAGTGATTCAACACCCGCTGCAGAGACTCGGCAGTGACAATGCCCCTTAATTCGCCGGAAGGATCAGCGAACAAGTGGGGGTCGGTCAGGTGCAGTACCCGAATCGACTCCCTGTCACTTGCATCAACGGTCACTGGAATAAAGTGCGTCCTTAGTAGCGGTAATGCTCCGGCTTGTACGGCCCGGACTTCTCAACACCGATGTAGTCGGCTTGTTCGTCGGATAGTTCCGTGATCTTCGCGCCGATGCGGTCGAGGTGCAAGCGCGCGACCTTCTCGTCGAGATGCTTCGGCAGTACGTAAACTTCCTTGCCGTAATTCTCGCCATTTTTCCAAAGCTCAATTTGCGCCAGAACCTGGTTCGTGAAGGAGTTCGACATCACAAAACTCGGGTGGCCAGTGCCACAGCCCAGGTTAACCAGCCGACCTTCGGCCAACAGGATAATGCGTTTGCCATCCGGGAAGATCACGTGATCGACCTGCGGCTTGATATTTTCCCATGTGTATCGTTTGAG
>JALHUQ010000034.1 GCA_022866645.1 Woeseiaceae bacterium
CGTCTGAAGCCTTCCGCGGCGCAATGGCATCTGAAGCCTTCCGCGGCGCAATGGCATCTGAAGCCTTCCGCGGCGCAATGTCCTCCGAGGCTTTCCGCAACTCGTTACAGCAAGAAGCGTTGCGCGCCGGCCGCAGCATCGAAAGATAGATTCACGCAAGCTTAGGTCTGGCGCAGACTAGACACATTGGGACGCGGTGATCACACCGCGTCCCTTTTCTAATAAAAAGAAACAGCTTTTGGGGAACTAAGATGAGCGCCGGTGTCCGGTCTGTTTCTCTGTTTGTTGTTCTGCTACTGGGCAGCGCTGCCAGCGCGCAGCAGCTTAGCTCAATCGAAACCGACAGACTACGTCTGCTTTATTTCGACCCCACGGAAACCTACCTCGTACCGAGGGTGATACAAACATTCCACAATTCTGCGGACCAGCAGAAGAAAATTCTTGGCTATGAGCCAGATGAAAAGATTACGGTTCTCCTGACCGACTTTTCCGACTATGGCAATGCTGGTGCCAACTCAGTTCCGTCAAATACATTAGTCGTCGACATTGCTCCGATCTCTTTATCGTTCGAGACAGCAGCCCCGGCCGAACGAATGTATACGATCATGAATCACGAGCTGGTCCACATCACTAATACCGACCAGGCTGCGCCCGCCGACGAAAGAGCGAGACGTTTTTTTCACGGCAAGGTTTTGGCGACGCCAGAGCATCCGGAAACCATTCTCTATCAATATCTGACGGCTCCGCGGAAGACGAGTCCGCGCTGGTACCTCGAGGGAATGGCCGTGTTCTTCGAGACCTGGATGGCGGGAGGAATAGGCAGAGCACAAGGGTATTACGACGAGATGGTATTTCGCGCGATGGTTCGTGACGACGCGCATATTTATGATCCGCTGGGTCTGGTTTCAGAGGGTGACCGCGTCGACTTCCAGGCCGGATCAAATGCCTATTTGTACGGTACCCGATTCATTACCTACCTTGCCTACACCTACTCCCCTGAAAAGGTCGTTGAGTGGGTCCGCCGCGACGAAGGGAGCCGCCGGTCGTATGAGGAAGAATTCGATCGCGTCTTTGGCAAACGTCTGAATGATGCCTGGCAGGACTGGATCGCTTTCGAACGTGAGTTTCAGGGAAAGAACCTCGAGTCCATACGCCATTTTCCAACCACAGATTACGATGCGCTTGCACCCGATGCCCTCGGGTCGGTGTCGCGAACGTTCCTGGATGAGCAAACTAACAGTCTCATCGCGGGTTTTCAGTACCCGGGCGTGGTCGCGCACATCGGCGGTCTTTCTCTCGACAGCGGCGAAATTGAAGTGCTCGACGAGATCAAGGGCCCTGCGCTTTATCAGGTCACATCGGTCGCATGGGACCCGGACACTCGCACAGTTTTCTATACGGCCGACAACTACGAGTATCGCGACCTTATTGCCCTGAACCGCGACACTGGCAAGTCTGAAGTAATCATCAAAGACAGTCGAATCGGAGAGCTGGTCTTCAACCGTACCGACCGTTCGCTATGGGGCGTCAGGCATCTGAACGGCTTTGCGGCATTGGTGCGGGTGCCGTATCCGTACGATGAGTGGAATTTGGTTCAGACATTTCCCTACGGCACGGTGCTTTACGATATGGATATCTCGCCGGATGGCACATTGTTGTCAACGTCGGTAGGCAATATTCAAGGTAAACATTCGTTGCAAGTGCACAATATCGACGCATTACTGCAAGGTCAGTTTGATGCAACCGCGACATTCGAATTCGGAGACACGCTGCCCGAGGGCTTCGTTTTTTCGCCTGACGGACGATTTCTTTTCGGGAGCTCTTTCTACACTGGCGTCTCCAATATCTTCCGGTTTGAAATTGAGACCGGCGGCCTTGAGGCGGTCAGCAACGCCGAGACCGGCTTATTCCGGCCGTTACCGATTGATAATGATTCCTTGTTTGCCTACACATTTACCGGAGGCGGATTCCTGCCGGTAAGATTCCACGCCGAACCACTGCAGGATGTCAGCGCGACTACAGTTCTTGGTGCAAAAACGATTCAAAAATACCCGATACTGGAAACATGGAAGGCCGGCTCGCCAGATGATGTTGCAGCCGAAGAAAGAATCCTCTCTGAGGGCTCATACACCGCTTCCAAGAACCTTGGGCTTGAGTCCGTGTATCCGGTATTACTGGGATACAAGGACTCGGTATCGGTTGGTTTGAAAGCGAACTTCTCGGATCCGGTGCGCCTCGACACGCTCAGCATAGGCGCGGCGTACTCAACCGATAGCGACCTCCCCAGCGATGAACGTCCAAACATTTCGATCGACTATACGCATACCGTCATAAGCTCGTCACCCCTATCTGGTAGCTGGACATATAGTGCCGCCCTTAACGGCGCGGATTTCTACGACCTTGCCGGCCCGACGAAACACAGTCGCAAGGGCAACCGCTATACGATCGAATATGACAAGTCATTGATATATGACGGCCCACGCAGCCTGTCGTTAGCGATGAACGTCAATCACTACACAGATATGGACAGCCTGCCCCGATACCAGAATGTACCGACAACCATCGATTCGTTTTCAATATTCAATGCCGATATCGAGTATTCAAATCTTCGTTCATCCATTGGTGCTGTCGACGACGAAAAGGGCTATCGCTGGCTGTTGGGTACATCAGTCAGTCACGTCGACGGTGACACAATTCCTCAATACTTGGCGGAATTTGATTTCGGTTTTGCGCTGCCCCTGAAAAATTCGTCCCTATGGCTACGAAACTCGGTCGGCGCTGGTATCGGTGAGCCGACGGATGAGTTCGCGAATTTTTTCTTTGGCGGGTTCGGCAATAACTATGTCGATCGAGGTTCGATCAAGCGTTACCGTGAGTTTTATTCCATGCCTGGATTCGAGCTAAATACGATCAGCGGAAGAAATTTTCACAAAGCAATGTTGGAGTGGAATTTGCCGCCCGTTCGATTCGAGCGAGTGGGTACGCCGGGCTTCTATCTGACCTGGGCACGTCCATCGATATTCGTAAACTCGCTTACAACCAATCTGGACAACAGCGTTATTCGAGACGATGTGACCAGCGCAGGCATTCAGGTCGACTTTCGCTTTACGTTCCTCTCGCGGATGAAGATGACATTATCGCTGGGTTACGCGAAAGGGTTTGGCAACTCGTCGATATTCGACGATGATGAGTTCATGGCATCACTGAAAATCCTCTAGAATGGCTGCGGACTTTTTACTTCACGCCCTGCTCGGGCTACTGCCCGTTTGCTGTTTTCTGACAGCACTCATTTACCTCGACAGCTACAAGCTGATCCCTTTGCGCTGGGTTTTGGGAACGATTGTCCTCGGCTGCGGTGCAGCTGTCTTGAGTTACCCCGTCAACGTAGCGGGCCTTGAATGGCTACCGATCGATTTCGTTCACTACTCGCGCTATGTGTCACCTGTCCTCGAAGAGTTTTTGAAGGGATCGATCATCTTCGTACTCGTGCGCCACAATCGGATCGGCTTCCTCGTTGACGCTGCAATATTCGGGTTCGCGGTAGGCGCCGGATTCGCTATATTCGAAAATCTTTTTTACCTACGAGCGCTGCCCGACACGCAGCTGGGAATATGGATAGTGCGGGGCTTTGGCACCGCAATAATGCACGGCGGGGCAACCGCGATTTATGCGGTCGTGTCAGAGGCACTGGCGGGGCAGAATCCGACCCGAGGATATGCCATCTATGTCCCAGGGTTCGTCGGCGCTGTGGCTGTGCATTCGATATTCAACCATTTCTTTTTCACGCCAATTGTCAATACGCTCGTGATTCTCGTTTCGTTCCCACTGGTACTGAATATTGTTTTTCAACGCAGTGAAAAGTCCGTTTCAGACTGGCTGGGAGTGGGCTTTGACGCGGACACCGAGTTGCTCGAACTCATTAATTCGGGCGAGTTTTCGTCCTCGAAAGTCGGTCTTTATCTAAACTCGCTGAAAGAAAAATTCGAAGGCCCTGTGGTCGTCGACCTGTTGTGCTATCTCAGGCTGCATACGGAGCTATCGATCAGAGCCAAAGGCCTGTTGATGATGCGCGAATCAGGATTCATGGATAAGACCGGCGAAGAGACCAAAGCCAAGCTCGAAGAACTGAAATACCTCGAGACGAGCATTGGTACGACCGGACTTCTGGCCATCCGACCGTTCATGCGTATGAGCCAGGAAGACCTTTGGCAGTTCTACATGTTGTCGAATTAGTCCGCTTGTTTCGATTCAATCTGCGTCGCTGCCGGACTCTCTGCCACAGGTGCCTCAAGCGTCGTCAAAAAGGCCTCGATCTGTCGTAACTCCCGCTTGCTGAGGCCCAGCGGCTTTGCCTCGTTATGACCAATCATCGCATCTGGCGCGTTGTTGTAGTGCTCCAGTACGTCGGCCAATGTCGTCAGCTGCCCTTGGTGCATGAATGGCGCAGCGAGATTCCGCAGTGACGGTGTCTTGAACGCGCCGATGAGGCCTGCTCCCGTGCGGGCGAATTCCAGTTCCGAACAATGGCGCAAGGGATCATCGCTATAAGGGCTAAAGCAGTTGAATTCATCCGCCAACACTTCGATGACTCCCGACACTCGTGCCTTGTCAGGTACATCGCCGGGAAAACTGATTACTGCAGTATTGTGAAATTCGAAGTTCGTGAACAAAGGACCGTTGTGACATTGTGTGCAGTTCGCAGCGCCTATGAATAAGCGCAAGCCCAACGCCTCATCATCACTAAAGAGCTCGCTCTGGCGATCTGCATCACGATCAACGACGGCTGCAACGTACTCGTCAAAGCGCGATGTCGTTGGCATGATCGTTCTCTCAAACGCCGCAATCGCTTTTCCAACGTTGGCGAACGCCGTATTCAGCGCAAATGTATCGGCGTCATTCAGATCCGGCAGTTTTCCGAAAAGAGATTCGTAACTCGCGCGGTAGTCATTATCCCCGGCAACCAGAGCGACAACCTGCGCTCTGTTTGTCCCGTGTTCGTTCGGATCCTCCAGCGGTGCGAGCGCCTGCGACCACTGGCTGTCTCGACGACCATCCCAGAACTGCCACGGACTGTATGCAGTGCCCACGATACTCGGCGTATGCCTTTTAGTCGTGCCGATAGCCTGTGCCTTCTGCAGTCCATCGGTAAATCCGCGCTCGGCCTGATGACAGGTGGCGCAGGAAATACCGCCATTTGCACTCAGGCGCATATCGAAGAATAATTTCCTGCCAAATTCCGCGGCGGCTGGCTCATCGGCAACAGCATTGCTGGGATCGGGCGACAGTTCCGGCAATGATGCCAGCCAGAGAGACTTTAATACCGCGACCTCATCGCCCGTCCACGACGGTGGCGATGACGGCCACCATTGGCACGCCGCGATCGCGGTGGCCACTACGATCATTGCAGTGGCGATTTTTAGTGAGCCAGACTTCACAGCTGCAGCGGAATCGTCACTATCGAGGTGCCGCTGTCCGTCGTTACACGTACTACGATCTCCCAATAGCCGCTCATATGAAATCGTACGCCATCGAGTTTGTAGTCTCCGCCTCCCAATTCTTCCGTTACTCTCGGCTTCGTTGGCAGACCGTGATTGTGCTTCGGCATACCGCCGTCGACTTCTACCTTCGCACCTTCTACTTCGACGCCCGCATCAGTTTCAATATGCAATATCCAGCTATGCATACGATTTATCTGCGGGTCGCCATCAGGCGTCGTGTAAGTGACGACGAGATCATCTGCATAGGAAGCCAGCGGAAATAGCAGCAGGCCCAGAACAAGACCCATAGCGGAGGGCGAACGCCTGCCAAACCAGCGCTTCAGTCGGCCGCTCATGAGCAAGTACTGTAGTTGAATCACCACCAGCAGGCCTATGAAAAATGGCCAGTAACCCAAGCCGGTAAAGCCGACTTCGAAAGGGAAGACGGCCTCGTAGACTTTGCCGGTTTCCGGATGTGCCGCGGATACGATGCCGATAAAGTCACCCTCTTCTTTGAACGCGTAATTAATCGTATAGACATCCGGCTCAATGACTGCCGGCTGATAATAAACCGTCGCACTTTGGAGGTCCCCAATTTGAGCTACATCTTCGATGCGCGCAAATCGGCCCTTGCCCGTCACGTCACGAATAATCCGAAAATCGATCGCCATTTCTGACAGCGAATCGTGCTGATACTCCATAACAAAGACGCTTTCGGCGGCGACCGGCAGGTCTTCGCAATACTGCTTGTGCCCGGATACGCCTGGTTGATAAATTTTGAAGTGAGCTCGCAGATAGTTGACCTTGATCACGCAAAGATCGCCTTCGTCTACGACACCTCCATGCGCTATTGCGTGCTGCGGCAAGAATGCCGCAAGAATACAAAAATACAGGCAATGGCGGGCTATGCGGGGCACAATCATGCGACCATTCTAACCACACTAACGATAAGCTCGAAACTATGACCTTAGTCCTGAGCATCGCTGCACTTTTGCTCGGTCCTGCAATCTATGCGGCGGGCCGCACGAATCCGATCGCGAAGCGCGTGCTCAACGCATCGATATTGCTCACTATCGCCGTGATCATTGCCATTCACATCAGTCCCGAAGCCCTCGAGCACGGCGGGAAAGCTGCCATTATTGTCATTTTGGCCGGTTTGGCATTCCCCATGATTTTGGAGCGCCTGTTCCGGAAGGCAACGGATACCGCGCACCTGGTCATCGTTGCGCTCGCTGCCACGGGTCTTCTTGTCCACGCCGTCGTTGACGGTATCGCCCTGCTACCCGGAAGCGGGACGGGTCTCGCTTACGCGATCGTGCTGCACCGGCTGCCGGTCGGCATGGCTGTTTGGTGGGCAATTCGGCCCAACTTCGGTAAAACCGCCGCCATGCTTGCGTTCGCTTTGATCATTCTGTCGACCACCGCCGGCTATTTTGCCGGCGATCACATCCTCGAAATGGCGGACGCACGAACTCTCGCGATGCTTCAGGCATTTGTGTCCGGATCCCTGATTCACGTAGTCACATTCGGTGTCAAACACGACCATCACTGAAGGCCGGCAATCTACTTGAGAAAATGCCCGCGATAGAAAATGAGCGGGTCGGTCTTTCGATCTTCAAACTTCAGGACGCGACCAACGACGATTCTGTGGTCCCCGCCATCGTAGCAATGCTCCGTTCGGCATTCGAATACGGCCGAATACTCCGGCAGGATCGGAACGCCGGCTAACCCCACACCACACTCAAGGCCATCGAACTTATTCGTTCCAGTTGCTGCGAATCGTCTGCACACATCGCGTTGGTGTATTGCCAGAACATTGACAGCGAAATACTCAGCCTCGACGAAAGTCTCGAAACTCAGAGAGTCTTCACCGACACTCCAGAGTACCAGCGGGGGGACCAGCGATACGGAATTGAAACTATTAACGGTAATTCCCGCTTTGCTGCCGTTTTTGTCGATCGTCGTGACTACAGCAACGCCCGTTGCAAAGCAGCCGAGTACACGTCGATACTCCGCCAGATCAAATTCATTCGATAACAACGACGGTCCTTTTTCTGTCGAAATAATTGTAAGTGATGGCCAATAAGCCACCGGCGACCAGATGCCATACACCCCAAACTGCCGCAATGGCGGCTGCGCCGCCAACGCCTTTCAATTGTGACAACAAAATTATCAGCGCCAAGCCGGAGTTCTGAATACCGACCTCGAACGTCAGCGCCCTGCGCGCTGACGTTCGCTTCGACAAGACCCGGCCGGCGACAGCGCCGGTAGCGAACGCCGCAGTATTGTGCAAGGCGGTAATACTGACGAGCAAACCTGCCGCGGGCCAGAGTATGGGATAAAAGTAGATGATGCCGTATACAATCGTAGCGCCGAGCACGGCCGCACCTGCGACTGTCGTTCTCTTTCGAATGCGTTCCGCGACGTCCGGCGCTCTCGCCGCCAGAATCATGCCTGCCGCCAGTGGTATTGCTAACAGAAGAGTCGTCTGGCCGATGAAGAGCAAGGGACTGACTTCGAGCGACGCCAGTAGCGTGGCCGTCGGCTCATACGCCTGCGCCCAAAACAACGTCGAGGCCGGAGTTAGCAGAGCCGCGAGCATGCTTGAGGTCGCTGTCAACGCCACTGATACTGCGACATCGCCGCGCGACAAATAGGTCAAAAGGTTGGAAACCGATCCCCCCGGGCAACAAGCGACAACGATCATTCCGAGAGCGATAGACGGTGGTGGCGAGATCAGGTGAACCAACCCAAAGGTGACCAGGGGCAACAGCACGACCTGTGCCACTATGCCGCCGACATACAGTGACGGTTCGGCCAGCAGAACACTAAAATCCCTCGCGCGTAATCCGAGCGCGACCCCGAACATGACCAGCATGAGGGCCAGAGCAACGCCCGCCTGCCCCATTGGGTCCAAAACGATTCTTAGTCCGTCGAGCGCTTCGGTATCGATGTGATTCATCCGGCCGTGACTGTATCGGACTGTTTCGGCGGTACTGGTGAGAAGTAACCAACCACCAGCAGCATTACACCGACACCGAGGAACGATATTATTCTGGCGACAGTACCTGTATTGCCGAGATCAATAACGAACAGCTTCAACACTACGGCGATCATCAGACCTGCTCCTGCCATCCAGACTATGCGACGTGCTCGCCTCGTGCCAAGAACCATTCCGCTCAATCCCAAGATGGCCCAATAGATAGACAATGTACTTTGTACGCTTACGGAATTCATCAACGCGCTCGGATACCAGGCGACTCCCGTCGTGTGATGAACGATGCGAACTACGGCAATGGTTGACAGCAAGAACGCCACACCCGCGAGGAAAAATTGTGGTGCTCGTGAGTCCTTTTCGAGGCCCCAACGCTGGCGCTCTGCTTCGAATCGCATCCCGAACCACATCAATGCCACGGCAACGATTGACATGACATCAAATGGATTCAAAATCGGAATGTACGGCAGCGGCGCGGGATCGCCCGGATCATTAATACAAACGATAGTGACCAGCGTCACGTAAGCGAGCACCATTAGTAGCGTGGCTACGAAGTAAGCGTCGGGCTGTTTCGAAAATGGCCAACGGTCGCCGCGACGATTCGCTTTTTCGAAAAGCAGGCCAAATGCTCCGACCGCGAGAACCAACAGCCCTGCTGTAACGGGCCAGACGTCGTTAGTGACCACTCGGTCGACCTGCCAGCCCAGCTCAAATGCTAACAATCCGACGAAGAACATCGCACCCAGCCCGTGCGCGATCGATTCCGCTCGATTCTTTTCTCCTTCGTAGACATAAAGTATGAAAACGTGAGCAGCGATTGCCGTTAGCCATCCCAATGCTCCCAATCCTTTGAAAAAGTGATCGTGCTCGAGCAGGTACGCGAGCGCGCCAATAATTAAAGCTGGCAGCAACACCAGTGACACACGCTTGTACGCAATCCACTGAAATCGCTTTCCGGCATACGCTATCGCAGCGAGGCTGAGTGATCCAAACAGCAACAAGCCATGAAGCTGGTTGCTGCTCGATACGCGATCGAAAATTTCTGCGGAGCCGGCGCCGAACCAGAACAACAAGCCCCAAATGAACAGCCCGATGGAAATCGGTTTCAGTGCGTCGTCGGCACGTTCATCGGTGCGCAATTTCCGTGCCGAGTACAACGACATCCACGCGATCATCGCGCCGCCGAGAAGATTGCCGTTTAGAACGGGAATACCGAGATCGTCGGTCCAGCCATAAGCGATCAATCCCGCGCCGCCCGCCAGCGGCAGGAATCCGAGTGTGATTTGCCAAAGAGCAAGCCACTGCAATCGATTCGCGGCGTAGTGCATGGCGGCAAAACTCGAACCGAAATACAGGATCGCGATCATGAGTTCATTGCCTGCAGTGGCACGGTCGGATATTTCGGCAAAGCCCGAACCAAACCACCACCCAATGCCCCAAATCAGGAGCGCCACGGATGCGAATTTTTGCCACTCACGACCGCGGTCATCCTGCAAAAGCATGTGCGCCGAATACAGGGAAGTGAGCGCGATGATCACACCACCCATCAGATTCCCATTCAGGATCGGTACACCCAGATCGTGGACCCAGCCGTAGCTCAGGAATTCAACGCCAGCGGCAAACGGCAGAGCCGTGCCGGTCAGCTTCGCAAGAGTCATTTTTTGCCGAACGCCGATCCACACGAGGGCTGCGCCCTCCATCGCCCAGGCGATGGCAGTCCAACGGTCATCCAGCGCCAGGGGAATCGCGATAGTGCCGAAGGCGACAGCAAGCGCGATAAATGCCTGCATCAGTAACTCGAAGTTCTTTTCTTGCGTGCGGCGCAGCCATAGCGCAAACGCCGCGTAGAAAGCAGAGAGTATGGCCGCGCTGATTGCGAGTCCGTACTCAGTATCATTCAGCAGCTGCGTTTGTAGCGCGAACGCGATGGTTGGAGTACCAAACAGCAGCGTTCCATCGACATAGCCCCGAATCCTTGGCGGCACGCGAAACGCAAACAGGACGGCGATGATGGTGTAGAACAGAAAATACAGAACCAGAAATGGCTCCGTCGTCGAAAAAAGCTCGGGCACGTAATACTGGTAACCCCAGATCGTGCCGACACCAAACGTAAAGCCGAATCCAATAATATTGAGTTCGCGCCATGATCTGTACCAGGCGACACCCAGTACGGCGCAGTTGAGAATCAGGTAGTAACTAAACAGGCCAACATGGTTTCCGCTGCCGGTTGAGATCAACAATGGTGCGAGAAAGCCTCCCGTTGTTCCCAATATGGCGAACGCTCTCGACTCCTGTTTGATTGCGAGCACACCAGCGGCGGCGGTAATAATAATCAGGAGCCCGAACGCGATCGTCGGCGTTAGCAAGCCATGCAAGCGAAAAGCCGCAAACACTGTCAGGAACAGTACGCCGATACCACCACCCTGAATGCTCAGGGCGAAGACACGGTTCTCCTCTCGCCTCCGCCAACCGAAGGTCAACAGGAAGGTCGCGAACCCGGCAACGGCCAGATAGCGCACGCTCATCGGTATCGAAAACAGTTCCTGCTCAACGGCGTACTTCAACAGGAACGCAACACCGAAGAAGGACAGTAATAC
>JALHUQ010000271.1 GCA_022866645.1 Woeseiaceae bacterium
CACCGGAAGGCGAAATTCAATAACAAAAAATGAAGAATAAGGAGACCCAATCATGGCTAAAGGGCAAACATTGCAAGATCCATTCCTGAATATCCTGCGGAAGGAATAAGTCCCGGTTTCCATCTACCTTGTGAACGGCATCAAGCTGCAAGGTCAGGTGGATTCGTTTGATCAATTTGTGGTTCTGCTCAAGAACAGTGTTAACCAGATGGTGTACAAACATGCGATATCGACGGTCGTGCCGTCGCGCAATGTGCGTCTTCCCATGCCGGACGACGAAGCTGGAGATGATGACGAGTAAGCTTATTGTGACGCTACCTCGGCGGGGAGTCGTGTTTGTTTGAACGGCCGCAAAGTGGCGAACGAGCAATCCTGATCCACGCAAGTTCCGTCGGATTACCTGATAAGTCCGAACGCGAAGAGTTTGCCGAACTGGCGATCTCCGCGGGCGCTTTGGTGGCGGGCGATTTGATTTCGTCGCGAAAGCGACCGGATCCGCGTTATTTCATCGGCAAAGGGAAGCTGGAAGAGCTCAAGACACTAGTCCGGGAAAACAGGGCTGAGCTGGTGATTTCCTGCGCCTCTTTGAGCCCCAGTCAGGAACGAAACCTCGAGCGAGAGTTAAACTGTCGTGTGCTGGACCGTGCTGGTTTGATACTGGATATTTTCGCGCAGCGTGCGCGGAGTTTTGAAGGCAAGCTGCAAGTTGAACTCGCGCAGCTTCAGCATATGGCGACACGACTGGTTCGGGGATGGACTCACCTGGAGCGGCAAAAAGGCGGTATCGGACTCCGAGGCCCCGGCGAAACGCAGTTGGAAACGGACCGGCGCCTTATCAACGCGCGCATTCGGCAGCTGAATGAGCGCCTCAAGGCGGTAGATGCGCGACGCTCAATGAATCGGCGCAATCGCCTCAGAGCCGAGATTCCCACCGTTGCGCTGGTCGGTTACACGAATGCCGGAAAATCGACATTGTTTAATGCGTTGACCGACGCTGGTGTCTACGTAAAGGATCAATTGTTTGCGACGCTGGATCCCACAATCCGGCGCCTTGACTTGCCGGAAGGAGAGCATGTCCTGCTGGCGGATACGGTCGGATTTATCCGTGACCTTCCGCACGAACTCGTGGCTGCTTTCAAGTCGACCTTGCAGGAGGCGCGCGAAGCCGACCTGATATTGCATCTCATCGATGCCAGCGACCCAAATCGCTGGCAGCGGGTTCGGCAGGTCAATTCAGTGCTAAAGCAGCTCGATGCGGATCAGGTGCCGCAGATACGGGTGTACAATAAGATCGACAAACTGGATCGTGGGGCGCGGATGACGAATAATCGTCCTGGAGCGGGCCGATCGCTTCGGTTATCAGCAGTGACAGGTGAGGGTCTGCCGCAGCTGAGAGACGCTATAGTGAATCGACTACGGCAGAAAACCACGCAATGCAGCGTCCATCTTCAGTCAGCCCAGGGACGACAACGCGCCAAACTATTTGAGCTTGGTGCTGTCCTGAGTGAACGGGTCCTCGAAGACGGCAGCTGGTCGCTGAATTTGCGAATGGCTGAAAAAGACTTGCGACGATTTCTAAAGCGTGAAAATCTCAACACAGAATTACTGGAGCCTGCGCCGATTTTGGCGACGGCAGCAACCGCAGCGAGCGAGTAAAGCAAAAACATTATGGCTAACAACGACTCAGGCAATGGTCACGATCCGTGGAAACGGGATGGTGGCGAACCCAATGACCTTGATCAAATCGTAAAGGACTGGCAACGGCGTTTCGGGCGCATTCTCGGCGGCGGAGGCGGAAGTAGTGGTTCCGGAGCTGGTGGTGGCTATGCGCTAGTCATCATGCTGTTAATCGCCTGGGGCCTGACGGGTTTCTATCGTGTCGATGAAGCAGAACGTGGTGTCGTGCAGCGATTCGGCGCTTACATGCTGACGTCCGAGCCGGGCTTACGCTGGCATCTTCCTTTTCCGATCGAAACAGTAGAGATCGTCAATATTCAGGAAGTGAATAACTACAACTTCAGCACCGAGATGTTAACGGCTGACGAGCAGTACGTGTTTATTGACATCGTTGTGCAATACCGACGTACGGATCCCGTCAAGTTCAGCTTCGAAGTGGCCGGACCGGAAGTCACACTGAATGATCTCACTGAAAGCGCGCTACGTGGCGTCGTTGGTACCAGCACACTGGCCGAACTTATCGGCAAACGTCGCGAACAAATTCCCGAACGGACGATTACAGAGCTGCAGGAAACTCTGGAGGCCTATCGTGCCGGGCTAACGGTAACATCCATTAATCTTCGCGTTGTTGACTATCCAAAATCGGTTCAAGAGGCGGTCGATGACACGCAAAAAGCGCGTAACGACAAAGAACGCTATGAGCTTGAGGCGCAAACTTACGCCAACGACATTATTCCGCGAGCTCGAGGTGGGGCGCAGCGAGTTCTCCAGGATGCGGAAGCGTATCGTGATCGACTAATCGCCGACGCCGAAGGTGAGGCGGCTCGGTTTGAAGCGCTACTAACCGAATACCAGAAGGCGCCAAAAGTTACCCGCGATCGCTTGTATATCCAGGCGATAGAAGAGGTTTATGGTCGCTCCAACAAAGTCATCCTTGATTCCAAGAGCAGCGGCAACTTGTTATATCTGCCGGTCGATGAGTTGATGAAGCGATCGAATGCGGGACCGGCCGGTGACGCGACATCGCGACCATCAGAAGCGGCGTCCGGGCCGAATGACGAGAAAGACGATGGGGCTACCAATCGCGACCGGAGGACACGAGAATGAATAATTCAAGACTCTCAATCATCGTGATTGTCGGACTCGTATTTATCGGCCTGGGAATGTCGGCGTTCACCGTCGGCGAGCGAGAGCTCGCGATTAAGCTGCAGGTCGGCAAGATGGTAAAAGCGAGTTACGAACCAGGGCTGCATTTCAAGATCCCGGTTATTCAGACTGTGCGGAAGTTCCCAAGCCAGATCCTGAAAATTGACGATGCGCCGCAGCGAGTATTTACGCTCGAGCGCACCGCGATGACGGTCGACTTTTTTGTTATGTGGCGCATTGTCGACGAGGTTCCGTTTTACACATCAACGGGCGGCCTTCATGAAGTAGCGATGGATCGCCTCCGTGAAATCATCAAAAACTCCATCGTCACCGAATTTGGCAAACGCACGATTCAGGAAGCTATTTCAGTCGAGCGTGTGGAGCTAATGCAGGACATGCTTCTGAACGCCGCGGAAACGGCGAAAGGGCTCGGTATCGAGGTTGTCGATTTCCGTGTCAAGCAGGTTGAGTTCATCGCGGATGTTCGAAATTCCGTTTACAACCAGATGCGTGAAGAGCGCGCACTGGTCGCTGCCGAGACACGCGCAGAAGGTCGTGAGGGATCGGAACTCATACGCTCCACAGCCGACAAAAATCGGACCATCTTGTTGGCGAATGCGTATCGCGACGGTCAAATTATCCGTGGCCAGGGCGATGCTCGTGCGGCGGAGATCTATGCGAATGCTTATAACAAGGATCCGGAGTTCTACGCCTTTCATCGCAGCATCGAGGCCTACAGGAATTCGATGGGTAAAGCAGGCGATCTCCTGGTACTGGATCCGAACAACGAATTTTTCCGTTATCTGAATCAGTCGAGTGGTAAACGATAGCCACTGAAATTTTTACAGCGCTGGCGCTGGTCCTGATCATTGAAGGTATGCTGCCCTTCATGTCACCGCGAAAATATCGTGAGTTGGTGGCAGAGATCGGACGACTGGGAGACAATCAAATCCGGACAATTGGACTGGCTGTGATGATAATTGGACTGTTGGTCCTGTTTCTGATCCGCGCATAAAGAGAAAGGCACGAGGGGAAAAAATGTAGTTGTCATCGGCACCCAATGGGGTGACGAAGGCAAAGGAAAGATTGTCGACCTGTTGACGGAGCGCGCAACTGCAGTTGTGCGCTTTCAGGGCGGTCACAATGCCGGTCACACGCTCGTCATCGACGGAGTGAAGACGGTATTGCATCTAATCCCCTCTGGCATACTGCGCGACGGTGTCAGTTGCCTGATAGGTAATGGTGTTGTCGTCGCGCTGGACGCGCTGGTAAAAGAAGCGAATGAACTGATTGCGAAAGGTGTTCCCGTTTACGAGCGCCTCAAGTTGAGTCAGGGCTGTCCGTTAATCCTGCCATCGCACGTCGCTTTGGATCTGGCGCGGGAAAAGGCGCGTGGATCCAGCGCGATCGGAACGACCGGGCGTGGCATCGGACCTGCGTACGAAGACAAGGTATCCCGCCGCGCGTTAAAGGTTTCCGACCTTTTTGTGCGTGAGAAGTTCGCATCCAAGCTCGG
>JALHUQ010000035.1 GCA_022866645.1 Woeseiaceae bacterium
CCAAGCTCTTTCCAGAGTGCATGACAAATATGCGGCACCATCGGCGACAACATTATTACGACGGCTTGTAGCGATTCGCGTTGCACCGCACGACCAGCATCGGAGCTATCTTCGAATTTATTAATTGCGTTCAGCAATTCCATAGCCGCAGCGATGGCTGTGTTAAAACTGTGCCGACGACCAATGTCGTCGCCGATTTTCGCGATAGTCTGATGCGTCTTGCGTCGCAGTTCTTTTTGCGCCTCATTGAGCGCGCTGACATCTACCGCTCCTGCAGGACCGCCGGCCGCGTGATCGACGACGGCGCTCCAGAATCGCTTCATGAACCGAAAACTACCTTGCACACCTTCATCGGACCACTCGAGAGACAGCTCAGGCGGTGCGGCAAACATCATGAACAAACGCACTGTATCGGCACCGTATTTTTCGATGAGCTCCTGAGGGTCGACCGTATTGCCCTTCGCCTTCGACATCTTGGCGCCGTCCTTGAGGACCATGCCTTGTGTCAGCAAGTTGGTGAACGGCTCAGAGACATCCGTCAGTCCTTCATCACGCATCACGCGTTGAAAGAATCGCGAGTACAGGAGATGCAATATCGCGTGCTCTACGCCGCCCGTGTATTGGTCGACGGGGGTCCAATACTTTGCGCGGTCATCGAGCATCGCGGTGTCGTTGTCGGGACAGGCATAACGAGCAAAGTACCAGGACGACTCTACAAACGTGTCAAACGTGTCGGTTTCCCTACGCGCATCTTTACCGCAACGCGGGCAAGGCACATTGACAAACTCTGGCATATCCTTGAGCGGTGACCCAGTGCCCTTTACCTGTACGTCTTCCGGCAAGATGACCGGCAATTGATCCTCGGGCACCGTCACTGCGCCGCAATCATCACAATAGATAATTGGGATCGGTGTACCCCAATAACGCTGACGAGAAATGCCCCAATCTCGCAGTCGATAATTTACTTTACGTCGCCCGCGACCGGACTTTTCAAAATAATCCGCGATAGCGTTAAATGCGCCATCAAAATCCATGCCGTCATAGCTGCCGGAGTTAATTAATACTCCGCGTTCGAGATAAACAGCTGCCTCGATATCGATCTCGCTGCCGTCCGTCGGCGCGATGACTTGCTTGATCGGCAAACCGTGCTTTTTCGCAAACTCCCAGTCGCGCGCGTCGTGGCCAGGCACCGCCATTACCGCGCCGGTGCCGTAACTCATCAGGACGAAATTGGCGACCCATAGCGGTACTTCCTCACCAGTCAGCGGATGGATCGCGGAAATACCCAGGGGCATACCCTTCTTTTCCATCGTCTCCAGAGTCGCTTCCTGAGCATCGGTCTTTTTGCACGCCTCGATGAACGCGGCAACATCCGCATGCATTGCCGCCGACTTGCTGGCCAGCGGATGTTCCGCAGCGACTGCCATGTAAGTCACACCCATCAAAGTATCGGGTCGCGTCGTGTAGACCGTCAGGGGCTCGTCCTCGCCCGCCACATCGAATGAGAGTTCCACACCTTCGGAGCGCCCAATCCAGTTGCGCTGCATGGTCTTTACCGATTCCGGCCAGCCAGGCATGCGATCAAGCTCGCTAAGCAACTCGTCCGCGTAATCGGTGATCTTCATAAACCATTGCGGAATCTCGCGACGCTCCACAATCGCGTCTGACCGCCAGCCACGCCCATCGATAACCTGTTCATTCGCAAGCACGGTCTGATCGACCGGATCCCAGTTGACGATCGAGTTCTTGCGATACACGAGGCCTTTCTTGAACATCTTCGTAAACAGCCATTGTTCCCAACGGTAGTACTCAGGTCGACAGGTCGTGATTTCCCGAGTCCAGTCATAGCTGTAACCCAGACGTTTTAGCTGGCCACGCATGTCCGCTATATTGCTGTAGGTCCACTTTGCCGGCGGAATGCCGCGTTGAATTGCGGCGTTCTCGGCGGGCATGCCAAACGCATCCCAGCCCATCGGCTGTAATACATGCTTGCCCTGCAGACGGTGATAGCGCGCGATAACATCGTTGATCGTGAACACGCGGACGTGGCCCATGTGCAATTTCCCGCTGGGATAGGGGAACATGGTCAGGCAGTAGTATTTGTCCTTGTCAGGGTCTTCGCTGACTTCGAAACTACGGGCGTCGTCCCAGTGCTTCTGGGCGGCAAGCTCGATGGTTTCGGGATTGTAGGCGGTGCTCATGGGTATCGCGTGTCTTCGCTGCTCGGCAAGCCCGCAAGCCTACATGAACAGGCTGCAAATGGCAGCAGACACAGGTATCCGCGCCCCTCCTCTGCGCCTAAAACCCGGCGCGACTCCGAATCCAGAAGATGCCCAGGATAAGGGTACACAGTAGAATCACCGGCCAATTGCCAGCGCTGGCATAGAGGGTCGTACCTCTGTGGGCCCGGAGATCGGCCGTCATGATATCGCTGTCGAATCGCTTGCCCGTCTTAAGCAACTCACCCGACGGCCCGATGAAGGCACTGATGCCTGTATTTGTCGCCCGGACCGCATAGCGACCGACCTCCAGCGCTCGCATTCTGGCGATCTGCAAATGCTGATGCGGCGCGATCGAATCACCGAACCAGGCGTCATTGCTCACGTTAATCAACAGATCAGCATCCGGAAGCGCATACAGCTGCTCGGCGCCATAGGCATCTTCGTAACAAATAGCGACTGCCAGTTTTGCGCCATTGGCCGCAATCAGCAGGGGCTGATTTTCGCTACCCGCGGAAAGATCTGAGTGCGGAAGATTTTGCATACGCATCCATTCACGCACGCTGGCAGGAACCGGAAAATATTCGCCAAAAGGAACCAGGTGCCGTTTGCGATAAATCTGTCGCTCGTCACTCCCCAACAGGAACACACTGTTGAATACCAGCGGTTCGACGCTGCGTTCGATGTTGTATTCGAGTATGCCGAGCAAGACCGTTTGATGATTTCGCCTTGCGTCAGTGTCGATCAGCTTCAAATAGCTGCCGACCTGGTTGTCAAGCGCCGGAATGGCAACTTCCGGCCATACGACCAGATCGCTTTCCGGCTCGCTCAAGGTCGAACCACGGTAAAAATCCAGCGTACGTTGGCGTTGTTCCGGTAACCATTTTTGATCCTGGGGAACGCCGCCCTGAACAATGGTGGTTCGTATGGGGTCGCCGTAGGGCTCAGTCCAGTCAACCGCAGCGAGCATGGCGCCAACGATCCAGGGCAAGACGATCAGGGGCGCCGCAATCAGGCGATCTCTGGCAGACCCCATGATAGTGGCCAGTATCGCGGCGCTGCTGAACAGCAACATGAGTGACACACCGTAAATACCCAGTACCGGCGCCCAGCCGGCCAATACTGTATCGATTTGCCCGTAGCCGTGCGCCAGCCACGGGAAGCCCGTTAATACCCAGCCACGCAACCATTCAATAAGTACCCAGGCGGCAGGACCGACAAAAAATATTCGCCACGGTTCACCGTGCGACAGGTGGCTTGAAAGCCAGCCAGCGATGCTAAGGAAACCGCCCATGATCAGCGACAAACCAACCATCAGCAATAGGGCGATCCACGGCGCAGCGTTGCCAAACACGTGTACGGATATATAGATCCAGTAGGTGCCGCTAAGAAAAAATCCGAATCCGTACCAGAAATAGTGCGCGGCCGCGTCTTTGGGCGAAACCGTCAAGGCGACGAACAACAACGGCACGATGAGCAAGGGTGCGAGTAATGACCATTCGGCGGGCGCAAAAACCAAGGTCGTCAAAGCGCCGATAACAAAAGCCAGTGCGCGACTGATCTTTGGCTGATCAGCCGTCAGGGAAAACAGAAAGTGTCGATTCCTTTTATTTGCCACGGAAATCAGTCACTGTGTCGTTGCACCTGAAGCGCATCGATACGTCGATCGCCCGCTTTTGTAACTGCAAATCTGAATCCACCGAATTCGACCTTTTCTCCACGCCGCGGCAAGCGCCCCAATTGGTTCAGGACAAGACCACCAACTGTGTCATATTCCTCGTCGTCCAGATCGCACTCGAAGTATGCATTGAAATCTTCGACTCGAGTCAACGCGCGAACCGCGAAACACGCTTTGCCGTCCAGCTCGCCGTCCGGACGAATATATTCAGCTTCCTCATGATCGTGTTCATCGTCGATCTCACCAACGATCTCCTCGAGCACGTCCTCAATCGTCAGCAAGCCAGCGACTCCGCCGTACTCGTCCACAACGATCGCCATGTGATTGTGGCTGGCGCGAAACTCCCTCAATAGTGCATTGAGGCGTTTTGACTCTGGTATGACTGACGCGGGTCGCAACAGTTTCTTGATCGTAAGTTCTCGCGCTTCATCGCTACCATAATAACGAAGCAAATCCTTGGCCAGCAAAATGCCGAGCACCTCATCACGATCTTCGCCGATGACCGGGAATCGCGAATGGCCCGATTCGACGATGAGTTTCAAAATCTCATCAAAGTCATCCTCGATGTCGATAACGACCATCTGCGATCGCGGTATCATGACTTCGCGAACCTGCGTCTCTGATACCTCGAGCACGCCGGAGAGCATGCTCTTCTCTTCGGCATCGAGTTCGACATCGGCTTGAATAAAGGTCTGGATTTCGTCGCGGCTCCAAGGTTCGCCCTTGACGGCCCGCATCACACGCGCAACCAGTCCGGGTGTACCTGAGCCGCTGGTACTTGGGGGTTTTTCGCTCATAGGTCTGGAAGTGTATCAGGTCTTTTGCAGAGACTCTCCATACGGGTTCGCGATGCCATAATCATTCAGAATCTGTATTTCCAGGCCCTCCATCTCATCGGCATCGGCGTCGTTGTCGTGATCAAATCCCAATAAATGCAGCGTTCCGTGAACCATCATGTGGGCCCAGTGATCGTTAAGTGACTTGCCCTGCTGCAGGGCCTCGTCAGCGACGACGACGGCACAAATCACAATGTCACCAAGCGGTATACCCGCTTCGGACGGCAACCCGCTGATGTCGCCCGCCGGAAAGGATAAAACGTTGGTCGGCTTATTCTGCGCGCGAAATTCGCTATTCAGCGCTTGCATCTCGATCTCGTCGACAACGCGGACGGAAACTTCCAGTTCGGATTCCCGGCCCACAGCAACAATCGCACGATTGACCCAGGCGGCAATGTCGTCCGCTGCGGGTACCGAGTCATGGTCAGAGGCAAGCTCAACGTCAACGTGGGCCGTCATGTTTCTCGTAGGCTTCGACTATGCGTTGAACGAGTTCGTGGCGCACGACATCCTTCGCCGAAAAATGCGTAAA
>JALHUQ010000272.1 GCA_022866645.1 Woeseiaceae bacterium
CCCAAGTGGCCGAAGCCGACAACATTCGCCTCCGGCAGCAGCTTTGCGATCGCTTCTTCGACCTTGCGCACATACTCGCCCACGTCCGCACTGCGCAGGCTGACGTCAAAGTTGTGTGCACCGCCGATTACCGGCTCAACCTCGTCCCGAATCTGCCAGATGAGTTCGCGCTCGCTATCCGACTTGGCGAGTACACCGTCGACCAGCAAGCCCTGTTCCATCAGGTCTTCCAGCAACGCCTCGAAGGCCGCCGCGTCGTGCTTCTGGTCAACACCCATAGTCTCGATAAGCACGTACTGGGCCGCGTCTGGCGCAAGCGGCGCCGCCAGCCTGCCCGTTGGCTGCACGACGAGTGAATAGAAGCTGTTCCACATCACCTCGAAAGCGCTAATCGTATTCGGCAATGTGCGATTGGCGATTTCGAGAATTGCGACGACGTCATCAAATTTCTCGCACCCCAGCAAAGCAACATTGTGGCTACGCGCCGTGGCTCGCAATCGGAAGACCAGCCGCGTGATGACGCCGAGCACGCCCTCACTGCCGATGAACATTTGCTTGAGATCGAATCCGGAGTTGTTCTTGATGTAGCGGTTCATCGACGAGACGACGGTGCCATCTGCGAGCACGGCTTCCAGCCCGAGTACAGTATCGCGTGTCATGCCGTATCGAATGACCTTATTGCCTCCCGCATTATTGGAGACGATGCCGCCAAGCTGACAACTGGCCCGTGCGCCTATATCCACGGGGAAAAACAGGTCCGCAGCCGCAGCCGCTTCCTGCGCAGCCTGCAAAGTAACGCCAGCCTGTGCCGTGAGCGTTCCCGCCGATCGGTCGACGTCTTCAACGCGGTTCATACGTGCTAACGACAGGACGATATCGTCAGGCGTTGTCGCACAACCTTGTACCAGGTTAGTCATGCCACCAAACGGCACGACGGTTTGTCCGGCCGCATTGCAGCAGCGCATGATCGCCGCCACCTCCTCGGTGGTCTCCGGCTTGACTATCGCGCGTGCGGTGCATCCCGAATGGGTTCGCCAGGGAAACTCGATACCGCTGACCGCCGCACCGGTCAGGACGTATCGCTCCCCGACGATCTCTTTGAGAGCCGCGACTATGTCATTACTCAACGTTACTTCCCTCTAACAAACTCGCGAAGATGCCCGCGGTCATTGTCACGATCGAACCAAACAGTGCGTACCACGCCCAATGTACAGGCGTCGCATAGGCAATGACCGACAATACACCGACGCCCACGACGAATCCCGTCAATGCGGCTCGCTGCCGCACGCGTGGCGCGAATACGCCGAGAAAATACAGTCCCAGCACAGGACCGGCCGCAAATCCGCTGATCTTAAGTACGTTCGCGACGATGCTCTCGTTTGACGCGATAAGACCAAACGCCAGGGCGATACCAATTTGCACGAAACCAAAAACGACCGTCACCGCACGACTGGCGAACAGTTTGCCTGTTTCATCCAGATCACTTTTTTGCAGTGGCAAATAGATATCGTTGATGAATGCCGCTGCCGAGGAGTTCAACGAACTCGACAGTGTCGACATCGCCGCAGCGAACACCGCGGCGAGCGTGATGCCGAGCAGGCCAACCGGCATGTAATTGACGATGAAATACGCAAACAGCTGGTCGTTTTTGACGTCAACGGCAGAGCCCGCCTCTGTGATACCGAACAAGGTCGCGAGGCCCACGCCTATCAGCAGGAACACGGCGAACTGCAGCAATACGATGAAGCCACTGGCGCCGAGCGCCAGCGATGCGTCGCGCTGGTTTCGCGCGGACAGGTAACGCTGCACCATCATCTGGTCGGTACCATGCGTTGCGGCCGTGAGAAAAGCGCCGCCCGCCAGGCCAGCCCAAAACGTCATACTGGGTTTGGAAAGGTTCATGTCGAAATCGAAGATGCGCAGTTTGTTGCCGTCGTTGGCGAACTGCAGGATCTGCTCAAAACCACCGGGAGTTACGCCAACAATGACGTAGGCCGCAGTGGCCGCGCCGAGCATATAAATAACGAACTGGATGCAGTCGTTCCAGATGACCGACCTGGCGCCACCGATGAATGTATAGAGGATTGTCACTGCGCCAATGAACATGACACTCAGGTTGAGGTCGAGGCCAAGCACGATCTGCAGCACGAGCGCGGTCAGAAATAGCCGCAGTGCGTCACTCGCATTGCGCGTCAGCAGGAAAAGACTCGACACGATGCGGCGGCTGAGCTTGCCGAAACGCGACTCGAGCACTGCATAAGCCGTGAACGGCTGACCTTTGAAATACAGTGGCAACAGCACGAAGATCACGAAGATCCTGCCAACGATGTAGCCGATCGTGATTTGCAGGAAAGTCAGGTTGCCACTCGCCGCCGCCGCGAGGCCTGGAATGCTCAGGAACGTAACGGTGCTGGTCTCGGTTGCGACGATCGACAGCAGCAACGCGCCCCATGGCAAGGAGCGGCCGCCGAGAAAATAGTCAGCTGACGACTGCCGACCACGCCCGACCCAGAGCCCGAACAGCAATACGGCGATCATATAGGCGATTACGATTGCCGCGTCGACGCCGCCGATACTAATCGTCACGGCCAACTTCCAGTTC
>JALHUQ010000036.1 GCA_022866645.1 Woeseiaceae bacterium
CGTCAGTATCCTTTCTTCTCAACGCAAATTGCGCTCATGCATTCAGGCGAGCTGATACTCGGCGTGTCGAGTGGCACGATGATGGATGAACTTGCCTGGGCTGAGAAAGGGCGGGGCGCCTGGTTGAATGGCAAGCGACTCAGGGTCAGTGGCATATCCGATCCAGACCGGGCGGCTGTTTCAACAGGCAACCTGAAGTCATTGGCGGAGAGCGACGGTTGGCCGGCACTCGGCGATATTGTGAAACGCGCGGATCGAATTCGCGGTTATGGTGATTTCTATCACTACCATTTACTCGCCGCCGGAAAAATCGAAGCGGTCATCGAGTCGGACGTGAATATTCTGGATATAGCTGCGTTGTCGGTGATCGTCACTGAGGCGGGCGGCGTTTTTACAGATTTGAATGGTGACAAGCCCGATCTCAATATTCGCTCGGTCCTCGCGGCGAATCCGTCGCTGCATGAAACGTATCTGAGCCAGCTAAAGGGCTACGTCGCCTGAGGCAACAAACAATTCGCGATTTCGCCAGGTTACGGCCTCCATCGGCGTGCCGTAAAGTTGGCTCAAACGCTCCGCATCAAGAATCTCAGACGTGTTGCCAAGATCCCAGCGTCCATCCCCGTACAGCAACAGGCAACGGTCCGCAAAACGGACGGCCAGATTGACGTCATGCAAACTGGCGATCACTGCGGCTCCTGCATCCGCCCTCGCTCTGAACAATCGCAAGGCGTCCAGTTGATGCTGCGGGTCGAGGTGATTTGTCGGTTCATCAAGGATGTATAAGTCAGGCTCCTGTGTCAGCACCTGGGCGATAGCTAAACGTCGTCGCTCACCACCGGATAAAGTCAATATGTCTCGAGTGGCGAGCTCGTGAAGATCGACAGCCGCCAACGCGGCTCTGGCAACGTCCAGATCTTGCTGCGATTCCCAGCTCAAGCGGCCAATGTGCGGATGGCGTCCAATCAGCGCAGTTTCGATAACGGTCGCGGGGAAAATATCATCAACATGTTGCGGCAACAGCGTCAGGTGCTTCGCGAGGTCCTTGCGTTTGCTGGTGGCTAAGTCGGCGCCCAGCATTCGGATGGTCCCCGTGCGGGCAGGTCGAAGTCCGGCCAAGGTATGTAGCGCGAGTGTTTTCCCGGAGCCGTTTTGGCCCAGGACAGCGATCAACTCGCCGCGAGCGACGGTCACCGTTAAGGCCTCGACCAGCGTTCGTCCGGCAATGTCGACGGTAAGGTCCTTACAGGAAAAAATGGCTGGTGCGTCCTCGTGCATAGAAGGAGCGTAGCCTACTCGGAAAGATTAATCTCGCTGGCTGTGAGCGCGCCGATGACGGCATATTTCAAGCTCTTTGGTATCACCGCATCATCTTCTGATAAAGCGATGCGCCCGCCCATGATTTCGGCGTAGCGCTGCGGGTACAGCGGCAGCCGGTCGGGTTCGCCAAGACCGTCGGGTCCGATTGGCTGTCCATCGACCGCACTGTACTTGTCCGTAGCACCGAGTGTGTGCAGAAACTCATGAGCAATAATGACGTTGTTGGTGTCGCGGTGCTGGCGACTGGCGTAGCCATTTACGATACCGACCATGCCCTTTTGCAGGCCGACGGAATTTTCGAGTACCAATGTCTTACCGGGATTGTGATAGCGAACGAATATGCGTACGTCCGGATCGATACGATCTTGCGCATCGGTTACGCTGCCGGTCCACCAGCGCATTTTCATTGACCACAGCATGACGGACATCATGTTGGGTTGCTTATCGAGTTCCGGGGGTTGTTCAGTGATTTCGTTGCCGAGTTCGATGCGGGCCGGTCGACTGACGTTTTTCGAATAGCGTTCAGTTTCACGTTCGAGAAACGTTTCAATGCCCTCGAAGTCGGAGGTGGCTAGTTCTGCAATGTATTTGCTTGCTTCTGCGCTGCCATCGGCATTGATCGGGTAAATCTTGACCCACAGACTGTTGTTCCAATCGGTGCTTCTCGCCTGCGTCAGAAACGCACTGAGGCCGACAAACAGCAGAATGAACAGCAGTATTGATATGCGAACCGCTTTAAACATTAATCAGAATTCGGGTGGCTTGCGGACTCCGGTAGTTTGTTCAAACGCATAGGCAATCTCTATGAGCTGCTTCTCATTCCATGCTTTTCCCATAAAAGACAGTCCAACAGGCATGCCGGATACGAAGCCCGCCGGTACCGTGATGTTGGGATAACCGGAAATCGCCGCCAGCGACGAGCTGCCTATACCAAAGGAGTCACCGTTGATGTGGTCGATCAACCACGCCGGGCCGTTGCTAGGTGCGATGAGCGCGTCCAACGCATGTTCCTCAAAGAGCTGATCAATACTGTTTCGAGCGATTCGCTTGCTGGTCTCAAGGGCCGACAAATACGCCTCGTCGGTCAACGGCCCTTTCGCCTCCGCCTGCAGAAATACTTCCTGGCCGAATATGGGCATGACGGTATCGGCACTCGCGTTGTTGTATTCGATCAGGTCAGCGAGGCTCTGTACCGGGGCCGAAGAGTTATGCAGGTAGCTATTCAGATCGGCTCGAAATTCGTAAAGCAGTACCTCATACGATGCATCGCCCATTTCACCCGTATCGATCTTGATGTCGTCGATTATTGTCGCGCCGGCCTCGCGCATGGTGTCGATGTTCGATTGATAGATCGCATCGACGCCAGGGTGCGAACCTTCGCCGTACCAGGCGCGAATCACACCGATACGTTTTCCATTAAGCGCGTCGGCCGTCAGGCTGGCGGAGTAGTCGTGGTGAGTTTCAGCGTCACTCGTCGCCGGGTCATCAGGATCTGTTCCAGTGATTGCCGTCAAAAGTATTGCAGCATCGCGGACATTACGGCCCATCGGGCCTGCGGTGTCCTGACTGTGCGCGATCGGAATAATACCGCTACGGCTGACCAGACCGACGGTAGGCTTGATTCCGACGATGCCGTTGATGCCGGCCGGGCAAACAATAGAGCCATCGGTTTCGGTACCGATAGACACCGAAGTCAGACTGGCTGCGACCGCAACTGCTGAACCGGACGAGGATCCGCAGGGAGATCGGGCCCTGTCGTACGGGTTCAGAGTTTGTCCGCCGACACTGCTCCAGCCGCTCGTTGATCGTGTTGAACGAAAATTTGCCCACTCGCTGAGATTGGCCTTGCCGAGAATCACGGCACCGGAGTCACGCAGTCGCTTTACGACAAACGCATCCTGGGGAGGAATATGATCGGCCAGCGCCAGCGACCCGGCGCTGGTATGCATCTGATCCCCGGTATCGATGTTCGCTTTGAGTATGACGGGAATGCCGTGCATCGGGCCGCGAGGGCCCGACGTTTTCCATTCTTCGTCCAGCGCCCTGGCAATATTCAGCGCGTCGGGGTTGATCTCGATAATTGAGTTCAGAGTTGGCCCGGCGCGATCTATTTTTTCGATGCGATCGATGTACCAGCCGACCAGTTCCTCGGAGCTCAACTCGCCGCGCTGCATCTGGTCGTGCAGGCTCGCGATGTCCATTTCCGAATAATCCCGCTCGCTGCCCGTGCAGGCAGTGAGTGCAAGCATCAAAAATCCGACCAGCGGGGTACGCATTAGTTGGGTTTCCTGAATCGCATTACAAAACGATCCGTCTTGCCACGAATTGTCGGCGCAAAAACGACCTGAGTGAGATCGTCGTCCGGGTTTCGCAACAGGTCACTCTGTCCGTCGAGGACAAAACCTGCCGCTTCCATATTGGCGATCACAAGCGCCGGATCAATTCGATGCAGCGTATCGCTGGTCTCGGTTGGCGAGCCAGCCGCAGCGCTGTGATCGACAATGGCGACTATTCCGCCCGGCTTCAATGCCTTTTTGAGTTCGGCCAGAAATGCAGGAATGTCCATGAGCTCCCAGCCATTTTCGGCATCCCCGAGATAGAGGTCATGGAACGACAAGGCGAGCATGACAGCATCGAGAGTATCGGCTTCAAGTAGCAGATGGTTGTTCTCGGCCATCAGAATTTCGACCTGCGGGACACGCCCGGTTCCAAATCGCTCCGCAAGCGAATCACCGACAAACTTCTTGTAGGCTTCGTTGGAATGCGCAATAACCCTGCCGCTCTCGCCAACAACATGAGCAATCACTTCCGCGTACCAACCGTTGCCGGTAAACATATCCAGCACCGTCATACCTGGCGTTATTCCGATAAACTCCAGAACCTCAGCCGGTTTCCGACCGGCATCGCGTTCTCGATCTGCCTCAGGTCGAAGTGCGTTGGCGAGGGCCGCCTCGTAAACGGATGGGGCCGGCGCTACGGCTTCAGGTGCGGCGGCTATGGGTTCCGGAGCGCTCGGTTCCGACGCATCCTGTCCGCATGCGGAAACGAGCGTTAATGCGAGTACGGAACACAGTCCCTTCAAATTGGTTGTTTTCATGGTTACTCCCCTGATTTTACTTAATCCTATTCGGACACGCGCAAAAGGGCAAAGTGCCGCGCAAGAAAAAGCCCCGTGGCGTTAGCGGCGGGGCTGGATTTCTCTTTTTTTCAAAAGAGGTAACTGCAAATCTGATAACCGGATACAGAGGCTGTCTTATTGTTATTGGATCTGGATCTTCTTATTTTTATAGTTATTATTCTTCTGGCGTCTAAATCCCATATCTGTCCGTAGTGTTATCAAGCGCAGTTACACTTCGCTTGGGCAGAGTATTAAAAGCAAGAGCTGTGCCAACTCAACCGTGTGCGTCGCGAATTCAATGATTTAGCGATCGCTCAATGCTTTGGGCCTGTTTACGCCACTGCAATCTGTAAAGAAATCCGACGTTTTCCTCGATCAAGCCCTAAAGCGGTGGAATAGTTCAGCGCCGTATCGGTCTGAAAATCAACACGAAATAGACAAAGCTGGCTTTGACCCGGGAAAAGGCAAGGCAGCGAATTGGGCATTATTATGTTCAATCGATCAAAGTGTTCCGGAGCGGGGGCTCAATTCGGCATATTTTGTCAAATTATTCGACACTTTGAGCGCTCTTCGCTCGGTCAAGCAAACCGGAAACGCTGTGAAAGCGGCCATTTCGAACCACGGCGACCACATTTAGCACGTCGTGAACAGTGGCGAGCGGGTCGCCATCGACCAAGATCAGGTCGGCAGCGGCGCCTGTTGCTATGCGGCCCAGGTAGGGGTCGGCGAGCAGCGCAGCAGCGGCATTGACGCCCATCCCGCGCAAGGTTTGCAGTGGCGTAAGGCCAGCGAGTTGCATGGCCCGAAATTGAGTGGACAGCGCCTGGCCCGTCGGCAGCCCGGTCGAACGACTGGTGACAACGGCGGCAGTGACGTCCAGCTCCGGGCTGGGTGTGTGCCCCGTTTGCCAGACGGCGGCATCCAGAAGACGCGGGCCGGGTATCTGCTTCCCGGACCACAGCTCGTTCAGGCGAGCAGCGTCAGAGTGGCTGGCGACGACAGTCGTAACACCCATCGTCAAGAGGTCTGGCCCATGACTGGGGACTAGCGTGGCGGGTAAACGCGCGTCAGCGTCGATAAGGCCGGGGAGTATCGTCAGATCGCCCAGGTCGATGACGATCGATCCGGGTCGATCCTTGTGTTCCTCGACTCCGGCAATGCGGCCGCCTTCAATCAGGATGTCTTTGTTGTACTGATAAATGTCGTCAATACCGTCGAATAATCTGGATGCATGAATGACCAGGCTGCCCTCGGGCTCGTCCAGCCAGGCCAGTGTCGGCCGGACTCGACTGACAGCGGCTTGAGCTTCCGGCTGGAGGGTTGCCTGAAAATTCAAAGGGCTGGATGTCCACGAGTTAAAAAGCCGTTGTCTTATCTGCCCGTTCGCTGAGTAGTACATGCGGTGTCGATCGAGCCAACTCACGGGCGCAAGGTCTAATTGCTCGTTGCTTACCAACGATCGAATCAGACGCGGGCGGGACAGAATGACCATCTCTATCAAGCCCCCGGCGGCGCCGTAGCGCAAAAAGGTAATCAAACTGCCGTCTGGTCTGAAGGTCGGCGCGGCGATCTTGTCCGATGAGCTCAGGAGTAGCTCTTCAGGCTGCGATTGCTGGCGCAATATCAGCGACCAGGTCTCGCCCTGGTGATAGACGTACACCAGGTCTTGCCCATCAGCCGACCAGGCCGCCTCGGTTTCATCGCCTGGCCGGTCGCTGATGCGCCAACGCAATTCGGTCGGCACATCGAGTTCCCACAAATCGAGCCCGGTGCCGCGCACGTCCGATGAGTACAGTAATCGCTCGCCGTCCGGATGCCATGACGGGTACAGGTCCAGCGAGGCATCTGCGCTGAGACTCCGCGTTTCGCCACTGTTGAAATCGTAAATCCAGATGCCCTGACGATCGCCAGAGACTGCCGAGTAGACTAGTCGTGTACCGTCCGGTGACCAGCGTGGTCGTCTGACTGACTTCAGGTTCTGCGTGAGTTGGCGGGCTTCGCCGCCACCGCCCGGCACGATCCAGATATCGCCGCGCAGATCAATCGCCAGGCGGCCGTCCCGTGCAACATCGACGGACAGATTGGCGCCGCGATCAATTGTAGTCTGCGCTACTGCCAGAGGAGCGAGACAAAGACCAAAGACCAGGAAAAGCAGTGCTCGCAATTGCACGTCGCTATGGGTCACCAGGGTGTGAACTAAAAATGGATGACTGAGCGAATGCTTTTGCCTTCATGCATCAGGTCAAAGGCTCGGTTGATGTCTTCGAGAGGCATCGTGTAGGTGATGAACTCGTCGATTTTTATTTCGCCATCCATATACTGGTCAACCATTCCCGGCAATTGCGAACGGCCCTTGCAACCACCAAAGGCGGTACCGCGCCAGACTCGACCGGTAACAAGCTGAAATGGGCGCGTGGATATTTCCTGCCCGGCACCCGCGACACCGACGATGACCGACTCACCCCATCCTTTGTGACAACACTCCAGGGCCGAGCGCATCAACTTGGTATTGCCGACACATTCGAACGAGAAATCAACACCACCGCCGGTGAGCTCGACGATGACGTCCTGAATGGGCTCGTCATAATTATTGGGGTTGATGCAATCCGTGGCGCCAAACTGTCTGGCAAGCTCGAATTTGTCTTCATTGATGTCGACCGCAACGATACGACCCGCGTTCGCGATCGTGGCACCTTGAATGGCGCTCAATCCGACGCCGCCGAGTCCAAAGACGGCGACCGTATCTCCCGCCTTGACCTTGGCCGTATTCAGTACTGCCCCAATGCCGGTCGTAATGCCGCAGCCCAACAAACAAACCTTTTCGAGTGGCGCGTCTTTGCTGATTTTGGCGACCGCGATTTCCGGCAGCACGGTGTATTCGCTGAAGGTCGACGTACCCATATAATGAAAAATAGTTTTTCCTCTTAGAGAAAAGCGCGAGGTACCGTCGGGCATCAATCCTTTGCCTTGAGTTGCGCGTATCGCCTGGCACAAGTTTGTCTTGCCCGACGTGCAGAAACTGCACTCGCCGCACTCGGGTGTGTATAGCGGTATGACGTGATCGCCCACAACCACCGACGTCACATCAGCGCCGACTTCCTCTACGATCGCACCACCTTCGTGGCCGAGGACAGCGGGGAAGATCCCTTCCGGGTCCTCGCCAGACAGCGTGAACGCATCCGTATGACAAACACCGCTTGCCACATTTCGAAGCATGACTTCCCCGGCTCTTGGCCCCTCAAGGTCCAACATTTCAATCTCAAGCGGTTTGCCGGCTTCGAAGGCTACGGCGGCACGGGTTTTCATC
>JALHUQ010000273.1 GCA_022866645.1 Woeseiaceae bacterium
AAGGTTCATCCCATCCAGGACGATGGTCTCGCCGGCCTCCTCGTCCGTGTACCGAATCATCGCGTCAACAATCTCGATGGAGTTCACGTCGATGCTTCCGTCCGACTCATCTGAAGCGTTGTCATCAGTACTGGATTCGCCGCCCGACTCATCAGGAATCAGATCCGCCCAGTTGCTGCGACCGTGCTTATCGACGACGAGGTTCAGTCGTAAACCTTCGATGTCTGCCGCACCGACAACGACTTCCTGCCGGAGTATCGCCGGCAGCAAGCGCACGCTGAAGCTGGCTTTCTCAAAACTCGCCATCGGCTCTGCGCCAAAGCCCGACGCGTTGCCGAGGCTGGCTTTGCCAACTTCAACGGCCAGCCACGGAAATAACTCCAGCGAGATGTCCCCTTCTATCGTCAGCTGCCGCCCCGTCTGGTTCTGCACCGAACCAGCGATTTCCTCACGAAAATCATTCGGATCAAAAAACAGGTAAAGAGCAACCGCCGCCACGACGAAGATAGCGACAAAGCCGCCCACCAACCAGAGTAAAACCTTGACTACGCGAGCCATACCCACACCTCATTATCAGGGCGCCTAGGGTATCAAAATCGGACAAGAAAAGGCCGGACTGCGTGCGCAATCCGGCCTGGCATTTAGCCCCTTTTCGTCTGAGCTATTTTTTGCAGATACTCACGCCACCGTTCATGGTCGAAATCGTCACTTCAGCGCCGCCGCCGCCTTCGGTGAATTCCAGCTCCCAGCCCGGCGCATATTTACTGGTGCGCTCAGCTTTCGGCCCGAAACAATTGCGAATTCCGCCGTTAAACGTATCGATTTCGAATCTCGCTGACACATCGCCAACGAACTCCACGTCGACATCACCATTCACGGTATCGATGCTCAACCTGCCGTTTTTCTCTAATTTGCCGTGAAAAATGATTTCGCCGTTTACGCTGCTGAGTTCGGCCCGCTTGAACTCGCCCTCATCCACGATGACGGACCCGCTGACAGACTCGGCCTCAACATCGCCAGACACTCGAAACAGCGTCACGTCGCCCGAAACCGTAGTAGCGACAACCTCACCGCTTGCGTTGTTGCCTGATACTTCGACATCGCCACTCACAGACTCGGCTTCCATGTCGGCTCCCGTGTATTCCGTGGTCACATCACCGCTCACCGTATGTAAACTTTGCTCGCCGGTGATGTCGCTTACATCGATGTCAGCGCTAACGGTGCCAACGTCCAGCGAACTACTTTTCGGCACACTAATGCGCAGCTCACTTTCGATACCGCGACCGCCTCTTTTTGGCACCTTGACCTTGATCCAGACCCTGTCGCCGTCGCGTTCGACAACGAGTTCCTCAACATTTCGCCCCAGCGTGCCGGTCACCTCCACCGAGTTCCGGCTCCAGCCGTTCACGGTTACAGAACCGGAAATATTGGAGACATCGACATGTCCGTCTGACGCTGCATCAATGGTTCGATTAACCTGTTCGTCCGCAAACGCGGGTAGCGTCAGCAGGCAGGCCAGAATTATCGTTACTACTCTATTCATCATCTTCTCACTTGCTCGTCCGCTGGCACCTGGCCAACTAAATATCATTTCTCAACATTACGTTTCGCGTGAGTCCACCGACACGACGCAGTAACGCCAGCTCTTCGCGATACGCGCGTAGGAGGCGTTCCTGCAAAACCGTGTTTTCAGGGTCATTTTCCAGCGCCGTGTTCATGTCATTGATCGCGCCGTGAACCATCGTCAGGTTGGTTTCAATGTTTTCTCTCGACTCGGGCGACAGTTTTTCCAGCTCAACATCGAGGTCCGCAACGAGCTGGTTGCGCGCATCCTGGAATCCGGGGCCGAGGTTGTAGCGATTGCCAAACGAGACTTGTTCGAAAACCATATCCGGCGTTGCTATGACAGGAGCCGGGGCATTGCCCTTCATCGTCAAGTAGGTCACAGCCGACGATCCACCCACCAGCAATACCACAGCGGCAGCCTGCGCCAACATCGGTGACCAACGCCTGGGCGCCGGACTTTCAATGGCGTCGCTGATGCCTGGCCACAGGTCGCGCCCCGGGCTGATAGCCTTCGACAGTTTTGCTGCCGTCTGCATTAATTCATCGTCGTTCATGACTCAAATCCTTGTTGCTTCAATTGCTGCACGAGCAAACGCTTCGCCCGGTGCAGTTGTGCCTTGCTCGTCCCTGCCGCAATCCCCAGCATTTCGCCAGCTTCGTCATGGCTGTAGCCGTAAATCGCATGCAGAACAAATACATTTCGTGCCCCTTCCGGAAGCCGATCCACGGCTTCTGACAGGTCCCGCATTTCACCTAAGTCGCCGGTAGTCAAAGGCGGGCGGTCGTTATCCGTGACGGCCATTATTCGGTCCTGCTCACGTTTTGACTTTCGCATCCGACCCAAAACCGAGTTGACTGCAATGCGGTGTAACCAGGTTGAGAATGCGCTGTCGCCACGAAAGTTTTTCAATTGCTTCCAGGCCTGTATAAACGCGTCCTGAGTACAGTCTTCCGCTTCGCTGACGTTGCCGGTCATCCTCAAACAAATCCCGTAGACCTTATCAATGTGCTTTCTGTACAGCGCTTCGAATGCTCGCGCATCAGAGCGTTGCGCCTGTCGGATCAGCGCTCTTTCGTCTGTCGGTGCATCAATTCTTACAGTAGCCATTGGGTGACTATAGTCGCTGCTTACCGATGCCAAAAGAGCTGCCAACGCGTGTTTCTCCGTATCTAGTGATAATTGGATGCCTTGCTCGTCTGAATGGTTTGAATCCAGGCTGTTTTGGCGCCCAAAAGGTGGCGTAAGCGTCTGTCTTTACATATGATTCCGTCTCATGACACTCACTCAAGCTCATCCGATGACAGATCTCTGATGTCCGGGCACTCCATCCTCTATCTGGGCCGCGGTGAGTTCGCTTCCGCATACCTTGCTGAACTCGAAACCCTGCCCTTTTGCACTTACCTGACTCGATCGACGTCGCTCGAGCTTCCGGCAGACGCTTCTTATATTGTTGATCTGGTGCTTCTGGAGGCCGGTCCGACGATCGCGCAATCTGGCCACGCGCTGGCGGACTTGATTACTCGCCTCGCGCCATACCCGGTCATCGCGCTGACGCAGAAAGAGCACGAACATCGCGGCATCGCCGCTGTGCGCGCTGGCGCGCAAGCGTACGTTTGCGTAGACGAGATCACTGTCGAAGCGCAGGAGTCTGCATTTCTGCATGCGGTGAAGCGTGGTCGCATGCAATCGCGATTGTCGGACACTGATGTCTCAGTACTTTCGATACTTAGGAACATCAACGACGGCGTTATCGTTGTCGACGACGCTGGCCATGTTCTTGATATCAACCCGGCGGCGCGAACCGTCCTCGGCATGAATCCGCGTATGCAGCCGGATCCCACCTGGGAGCAGACGTTTTGTTGCGTCGATGAGGGCGGTAACAGCTACCGAAACTCCGCCGACCTGCCACTGATGCGTGCTCGAATGGGTGAAAAGTTCTCCAACCAGGTGGCGATTTACCGCGCGCCGGAACAACCGGATATCGCGTTGAGCATCAATGGGCAAGGCCTCTATGATGGTAATCGCGAATTGATCGGTGGTGTCATTACTTTCCGCGATGTCACAGAATCCAGGCGCAGAACAACAGAGCTTGAAAAGCTGGCCCAGTTCGATGAACTGAC
>JALHUQ010000002.1 GCA_022866645.1 Woeseiaceae bacterium
GCAGGAAGGCTATTTCTGATGGGCACAAAGGATCCGATATACACAACAGATGCTCTGATCGCTGAAGACATCGACGCCTATCTGGAGGCACACCAACACAAATCGATGTTGCGTTTCATCACCTGCGGGTCGGTGGACGATGGCAAATCGACACTCATCGGCAGGCTGCTGTACGACTCGAAAATGATATTCGAGGATCAGCTTGCTGCCCTGGAGGCCGATAGCAAGAAAGTCGGCACGCAGGGACAGAATATCGACTTCGCTTTATTAGTCGATGGCCTCGCGGCTGAACGCGAGCAAGGGATAACCATCGATGTCGCGTATCGCTTTTTTGCCACCGAGAAGCGCAAATTCATCGTCGCTGATACGCCGGGGCATGAGCAGTACACGCGCAACATGGTCACCGGCGCTTCCACAGCGGACCTGGCAGTTATTCTGATAGACGCGCGGCAAGGTGTCCTGACACAAACTCGACGCCACAGTTATCTCGCGCATCTCGTTGGCATCAGGCACATTGTGCTTGCTGTCAACAAAATGGATCTGGTTGGCTATGCGCAAAGCACTTTCGACGAGATCGTCGCGGACTACACGCGGTTCGCGGCCAGCATCGGTATCGACAAGTTCACGGCCATCCCAATTTCTGGACTGGTCGGCGACAACATCACAAAAATTTCCAGCAGCACGCCCTGGTATCAGGGCCAATCTTTGCTCGAGCATCTTGAAAGCATCGAACTTGCCGTCACGCGGGACCAGGACAAACCCTTCCGCATGGCGGTGCAATGGGTGAACCGACCGAATCTCGACTTCCGTGGTTTCAGCGGGCAAATCGCAGCGGGTGTCGTCAAGCCCGGTGACAAGGTTCGTGTTGTGCCTTCCGGCAAGACCTCGGCGATAGAGCGCATCGTAACGATGAACGGCGATCTGGCGGAGGCGGTCGCAGGACAGTCCGTGACCCTCACGCTGACGGACGAAATTGATTGTTCCCGCGGTAATGTTCTGGCGGCGGCGGATCACCCGCCGGAAGTCGCCGATCAGTTCGAAGCGACGATCGTCTGGATGGACGATGAACCGCTGCTGCCGGGGCGCAGTTATTGGATGAAGATTGGTGCACAAACGGTGGCGGCGCACGTTCAATCGCCAAAGTATCAAGTCAACATCAATAACATGGAACACCTGGCGGCGAAGACGCTCGAGCTGAACAGTATCGGCGTGGTCGAAATTGCAACGGATAAACCCATCGTATTCGAACCCTACAGCGTCAATCACGAGATGGGCGGTTTCATACTCATTGATAAAATAACCAACGCCACTATCGCCGCCGGCATGCTGCATTTTAGTTTACGGCGCTCGAAGAATATTCATTGGCAACCTGTCGACATTGACCGCGATGCGCACAGTCGCCTCAAGAACCAGAAGCCGTTCTTGCTGTGGTTCACTGGTTTGTCCGGCTCTGGCAAGTCAACGATCGCCAACGAAGTTGAAAAACGCCTGCACATCATGAACCGTCACACTTTTCTGCTGGACGGCGATAATGTTCGCCACGGTTTGAACCGGGATCTTGGCTTTACCGATGCCGATCGTGTCGAGAATATTCGGCGCATTGGCGAAGTTGCCAAACTGATGACCGACGCGGGATTGATAGTTCTGACTGCGTTCATTTCTCCGTTCCGTGCGGAGCGCCAAATGGTGCGCTCGATGTTGCCTGAGGGAGAGTTCGTCGAAGTGTTTGTGGACACACCGCTTAAGGTTGCAGAAGAACGCGATGTGAAGGGCTTGTACAAGAAAGCCCGAGCAGGCGAGCTGAAAAACTTCACCGGCATTGACAGTCCCTATGAGGAACCGGCCGATGCCGAGATCAGGGTCAACACGACCGAGATGAGCCCCAAAGAGGCCGCCCAGCATATCGTCGACTGGCTGTTCAATCTGAACGAAACCGACTAGGCCAACCAAGGGGTCAGAGCCCTTCTGGTTAACAGCGTCGTATCGAGCTAGTTCAACCCGTGCCGGTCCAGCAGTGGCTCAATCGATGGCTCAGCGCCCCGAAACGTGCGGAACAATTCCATCGCATCGGCGCTGCCGCCCCTGGACAGCAAAGTTTCGCGGAAATGATCGCCGTTTTCGCGTTTCAGACCGCCGTTTTCCTTGAACCACTGCACCGTGTCTGCATCCAGTACTTCGCTCCAGATATAGGAGTAATAGCCGGCAGAATAGCCGCCCATAATGTGGCTGAAGTAGGGCACGCTGTAGCGTGGCGGTACGGCGGCGAAGTCAACGCCAGCGTCTTTAAGGATTTTCTCCTGAGTTTCCATTAGTGCTTCCGCAGGTGGGATGTCTTCAAGTGGAATTTGGTGCAAGGCCTGATCGAGGATCGCCGCCGCCAAATATTCGCCTTTGGCAAAGCCTGCATTGAATCGCTCGGCCGCAATGACCTTGTCGAGCAGGTCCAGCGGAATCGCTTCGCCGGTCTGGTAGTGGACGGCATAGTTCGCGAGCACTTCTGGCCAGGTCGCCCACATCTCGTGTACCTGTGACGGATACTCGACGAAATCCCGTGGCACGTTGGTGCCGGCAAATCGTGGGTAGGTGACGTCAGAGAACAGGCCATGCAAGGCATGTCCAAACTCGTGGAACATAGTATTTGCTTCGTCCAGCGTGAGCAATGTGGCTTCTCCCGCCGGCGGCTTCACAATATTCAGGTGATTGGCGACGACGGGCCGGCGATTCATCAGATTCGATTGCGATACGTATGCGTTCATCCAGGCACCACCCCGTTTTGAATCGCGTGCATAGGGGTCGAAGATGAAAAGTCCGGCCGGCTTGCCATCGAAAAATACTTCGAATACGCGAACGTCTTCCTGATAAACGGGGAGTTCCGGTCGCTCTCTGAAAGTAACGCCGTAGAGTTGCTCAGCCATGTAGAAGACGCCGTCCTTTAGCACCCTGCTGAGTTCGAAATAGGGTTTGAGCTGATTGGCATCGAGGTCGTAACGCAGCTTTCGCAGCTTTTCTGTGTAGTAAAGCCAATCCCAGGATGCCAACTGAAATGGCTCCGCCTCCGTCTCATTGATGAGTGCCTGCAGGTCCGCCGCTTCTTTGTGGGCGTTAGCGTAGGCCCTGGGGCCGAGACGGCCCAACATGTCGTTTACCGCGGCAACAGTCTGTGCTGTCTCATCCGCAAGAAC
>JALHUQ010000037.1 GCA_022866645.1 Woeseiaceae bacterium
GCTGACGAGATTGGCGATGATTTGCCCAAAACGCACCGGGTCGCCTTGAACAACGGCGGGCACGTCTTTCGCCGCAGTGTAATTCAAAGTCAAATTCCTGCCTTGAGCTTCGGCTGAAAACAACTGTGTGACCTCTGCGACCGCTTCGTGTATCGAAAAGTCGACCGATTCGAGGGTGACCTTGCCGGCTTCAATCTTTGAAAAATCGAGCACGGAATTGATGATGGACAGCAAGGACATGCCGGACGCGTGCATGATCTGTGCGTATTCCAATTGCTCGTCTGTAAGATCCGTGCGCAGCAACAGGCTAGCCATGCCAATGACGCCATTCATGGGCGTCCGAATCTCGTGACTCATGTTCGCGAGGAATCGACTTTTGGCTTCATTCGCCAGGTTGGCATGATCGCGGGCGCGGGCGAGATCGCGGTTTTTTTGCACAGCCTCGGCTTCGCGAGCCGCAAGTTCTTGTGTACGCTCGACGACCATTGCTTCAAGGGTCTGGGCCCGTCGATCCAGATCCTTGCGACTGCGAATAACAAGCAACGAAACCAGACTGAACGACGCCAGCAGAATGACAATGATAAGGAAATTGACGACCGCAACTTGTCGTTGGTCTGCGGCGATGTCCTTGTCAATCTCCTTTCCGACATTACCGGCGAGATTGAGGATCACGTGGAAGAGCGCATCAAATTCCTGGTCCTGCTCACCACCGATAGCGCCGGTTGTGTCACGCGCCACCCAGCGTTCAATCAACAGCCGGTCTAACTCGGTAATGCGGGCACTAAGATCAATCAGTGTTTCTCGCGCCCCAGGCAACGCGTCGACGCGACCAAGTCGCGTCATACGTCCGGTTATCGCCGCATCAACAAGATCTTGCGCTTCTCTGATGCGATCACGAACGTCGCGCTCGATATCGACGTAACTATCGCCACCAAGTGCCTCTTCCAACCACAAGTGTGCTTGCGCGATTTCTTGTTGAATGAGCTGGTTGAGCTGGGTCCGTCGCGTATTCTGCTCCAGATCTTTGCCCGTCAACCACTGCGAATAGATCACCAAAGACACTGCTATCAGACCGATCGCAGTGATACCAGTGATCATGGACTTTAGAGAAAACGAATGCGTGCTCAGCTGCATACTTTTATTTTTTTGTTGTAATGAGCAAGATCGACGTAGCGCTCGTCGTCACCCGCGCATCTGAATGCAGCGCATCCGACACGAACCCTATAGTAACGTTAAGAATCAATTAATTACAACAGAAAGTTTCAGGGCGATTTAACATATTCTGGAGCGACGGGGAAACGCATCGAGCCTGAATGAAGATGGCGCTGGTGGATGTACGGCGACTGTCCGCGGGGAGAGTTGTGAACACTTACCCCGGAACTGCGGAGGACCAGAGTGGTGCTATAGCCCACTGATACTCCCCGCATTCAATCGCTTTCAACCCACCAGCGCCAAACTGGTCGCAACAAAGCTTTCGTATTGGTAACGGCTTGCCTTATTGCCTGTACTTCATTCGGCCTGATCAGCCGATGTGATGCTGGCCAATGCCGGCATCACGCTGTGCGCC
>JALHUQ010000038.1 GCA_022866645.1 Woeseiaceae bacterium
CGATGCTGTGCTGCGAGCCCGGCTTCGCACCGTCGACCACGCCATGATCTATGTACTGATCGCCGGCACTTACACGCCGTTTTCGCTCCTGATACTCAAGGGCACCGCCGGATGGGCAATCTTCGGCGTAAGCTGGGCGATGGCCGCCACCGGCATAGTCATCAAATTGTTTCACACGGGTCGCTACGACAAAGTCTCGACAGCCATGTACGTTTTCATGGGCTGGGTCATCGTCTTCGCCATCAATCCACTCATCGCGAATTTTTCGCCTGCCGGCCTTACCTGGCTGTTCGCGGGCGGTGTCTTCTACACGGTCGGCGCTCTTTTCTACAGTATCCGCAAGATGCCCTACGGCCATGCAACATTTCACGTCTTCTGCCTGCTCGGCAGCGCGTGCCACGTCATTTCGGTCTATTTCTTCGTACTTACACCCAGCAGTTCGTAAGGCCCGCCTTTTTCCAGCGCCCGCTGGTACGCCGGGCGCGCTTTCATGCGCTCAAGAAACGACGCGAGATTCGGGCAGTTTCCCTGACCGATACTCCGCACCGATGCCGCCTCCACCGCAAAACTCATCTGCATGTCGGCCGCCGTAAGTTCATCGCCGCAAAACCAGATGGAGTGGTTCAGCGATGACTCCAGAAAATCGACATTTCGCTTCACGTTGGCGTCGAGATAACCATTACGAATTTTCGCGGCAATTCCTTTCGCGATCGGCTTCGCGAAGAAAGGCATCGGCGCTGTTTCAATGCGACTGATGATCAGCGACAGCAGCATCAACGGCATAAACGAGCCTTCGGCGTAGTGCAACCAGTACGTAAACGACAAACGTTCAGGCGTCCCAGCGGCGGGCCGCAATTTTCCATCGTCGTAATTATCGATAAGGTATTCGATGATTGCACCGGACTCAGCCAGAGTGTGTTCACCATCTGTCACTACTGGCGCCTTACCCAGCGGGTGCAGCGCCAATAATTCCGGCGGTGCAAGACTCGTCACCGGGTCGCGTCGGTATTTCTTTATCTCATACTCGACCCCCAGCTCTTCGAGCAGCCAGAGTATGCGTTGGGACCTCGAGTTTTCGAGGTGGTGTACGGTAATCATCAGAGCAACTCCTGCATATGCGCGAACATCCTTTTTCGCATTTTGTCATCCGGTAGTCGGCCGTATCCGGCACCCAGGTTGTCGACCACGTGTTTGAGACTCGCTGTTTCAGTTAATACACAAATGACTGCCGGATGCGAAACGATGTACTTGAGTGAAAATTGCGCCCAACTATCACAGTCAAATTCGGAAGCCCACGCCGGTAATTCGTGCCCTTTGACAATGCCAAAATAGTCTCCGTTCATAAACGGCCGATTGATAACGACCGCGACGCCTTTGTCCAATGCCATCGGTAGTATTTTCTCGGCGGCCTCCGGTTCGAGCATTGAATAATTTACCTGAATGAAGTCGACAACATCATCCTCGATCAGTTTCATCATCGCCGGGTAGAATTTCTTGTGCGCGCGGCCGATGCCGACATATCGGACCAGCCCGTCCCCTTTGAGCGCACGGAAGTCATCGGCCCTGGCAGCAAGTTCGTCTACGCTGCGCATCATCGAAAGATCAAGAGGCCCCTCGCCCTGCACCTCCTGCAAGCTGCCTATTTCGGCACGCAATTCCGCCGCGTTTTGTCCTGACAAATAATTCCCCAGGAAGGAGCGTTCTTGCGCGCCACGATCTGCCAGGATTTTCCCCACGGTGTAACGGCTGGATCCGGAGACATCAACGTAAGCTCCTCCATGAATCAGAAACGTATCCAGAAGTTGTGAAGAGGCCTCCACATCCCCAGACTGGAACGCTTGCGAATTGCCCAAACCAATAATTGGCAGCGATTCATCCGTGCCTGGTATGAGCCGCGAGCCTATCTGGCGTAGCTTTGATGACCTGGCGGACAATGGCATCAGGCTCAAGAGCGCCGCAGCGCCAGCACATTGCAAAATTTCTCTGCGACTTGGCATCTTGGTTTCCTCGATGATGATCGATTTGTCAGCCGAGCCCACGTACCGCTGTAACGCGGCGTGTCCAGGGATCTCGCCGACAAAAAATAGAGACCGAATGTTAGCACCTCGAAAGAATCAACAGGCATCCGCAGGACAAAGACGAATAAGCAGATCGGCCTCCAGCGCGATTTGACATCGCACGGCTGGGCCTTACTCTAAGCGGCCGTCGTTCTCAGCCTGGCTGCGGCAACGCCCTCTTTTTTGGTGCTTTAGACGTCAGTAAAACGGAGAACATCAAGACCCTGACCAACATCGGCCTGGGTAGCATAGCCGGAGTGCTGATGGTCATGAATACCGAGGACGGCTTCGTTTGCGGCTGGCCGTGGGCCAGCCTGAAACGGGCTGGAAAGACCGACACCGAGGTTCTGACACTGACGTCGCCGGCATTCATCGTCTGGCACGTCTCTGCGATCAGCCCCAATACCGGCTTCGATCTGCCGGCCCGGGAAATTCCTATCTTCCTGATAAATATAACAATTCTTGGCCTGCTCTGGGGAATCATGCGGATGGGTTCCGGATCCGTGCTGTCCCGGCAGTGAGCCACTCCGTCTGGAATGGCATTGATTAGCCACTAGTCGGCTTTGGCGAAAAAGTCGGCGCGCTCGGGATCAGGGCCTTACGTGGGTATGAGCGGAATCGTCCCTGGGCTCGCGTTTCTGGGCCTGATTTGGCGAAAATATGCGACACCCGTCGCTAAAATATCTCCACCTATTCATTGACTTGAGGCATTCGGAGGCTATACTGCCCGCAGCTAGAATGATCGGCTGATATTTATGTACACCATTTCGAAGTTCCTCTGTACCTCGTCCTGATTTTCATAAGTTTCAAGCAGCATCTCTTGCGTAACCGCCTTCGTGAGAAGGCAAAACTTTTGTTAATTTAGGAATTAGAAAACATGGCAACAGTAACTGGAACCGTAAAATGGTTTAACGAAGCTAAAGGTTTTGGCTTCATCGAGCAAGAGTCAGGTCCTGACGTATTTGCTCATTTCAGCAACATCACTGGCAGCGGATTCAAGACACTGGCTGAAGGCCAGAAGGTCGAGTTCACTGTAACTGACGGCCAGAAGGGTCCTCAGGCAGAGAACATCGTACCGTTGTAATAACGACGTTACGAAGCTGAACAAAGAGGCGGGGTCTTCGGACCCCGCCTTTTTTTATGCGTGTTCAAACTGCGTCGGCTCCTGCCTGGAAAGGTGCTCATAAGTCTGCCAACGTCGGTCGACCGTTTCCTGCGCCATCACCATGAGCTTCTCCGCTTCTTCCGGATGAGTCTTGGTCAGTATCTTGTAGCGCATCTCGTTGTAGGCGTATTCACGAAGTGGAATAGTCGGCCGTGGTGAGTCCAATACGAACGGCTTCTTGCCCGCCGCACGCAAGGCTGGGTTATATCGAATCAACGGCCAATAGCCGCTTAGGGTCGCAAGCTTCTGTTGCTTCAATCCGTCCTTCAAATCATAGCCATGAGCGATGCAATGGCTGTACGCCAGTATCAATGACGGACCGTTGTATTCCTCGGCCTCGCGCATCGCGAGCAGGGTTTGTTGTGGATTGGCTCCCATTGCAACCTGAGCGACATACACGTTACCGCCTGAAATGGCCTGCAAGGCGAGGTCCTTCTTGCCGATACGCTTGCCGGCCGAAGCGAACTTGGCGGAGGCGCCGAGTGGTGTCGCCTTGGACATTTGCCCACCGGTATTCGAATAGCCTTCGGTATCCATGACCAGCACGTTCACATTACGACCGCTGGCAAGCACGTGGTCCAAGCCACCTGAGCCGATGTCATAGGCCCAACCATCACCGCCGACCAGCCACACGCTACGCCGCACCAGGTGATCGATAATCGAGAGCAAAGCGACCGCTTTTTCATTGTCGCTCGTGTTGATAATACCGTGCAGTTTTTTCTTAAGCTCAGCGACGCGATGACGCTGTGCACGAAGCTCGCTACCAACGCGCTGCCCTCCATTAATCAGTTCATCCGCGATGTCTGCTCCAATCTCTGGCGCCAGTTCACTGACGAGCTGTTTCGCGATCGCCATGTGGTGGTCGGCCGCGATCCGCATTCCCAAGCCGAATTCCGCATTGTCTTCAAACAGGGAATTCGACCAGGCCGGCCCGCTGCCCTCGGCGTTCTTACTCCACGGTGTAGTCGGAAGGTTGCCACCGTAGATTGACGAGCAGCCTGTCGCATTGGCGACCAGCAATCGCGGACCAAACAGTTGCGATAACAGCTTGACGTACGGTGTCTCGCCGCATCCGGCGCAGGCGCCGGAGAATTCGAACAGTGGCTCAAGAAATTGCGCACCGCGTACCGAGGAAAATTCCACGGTGGAACGATTATTGAAAGCCAATGTCTCGAAGAACTCAATATTGGCCCTGCCTGTGGCTAGCAATGGCGCCTTGTCTGTCATATTAATGGCACGCACGTTTTCATCTTGCGGGCTTTTCACTGGACACGCATCCACACATAGATTGCACCCCGTGCAATCCTCGAGATACACCTGCAATGAATAACGCGTCTCGGGAAATCCGCGGGCACTGATCGGTGCTGACGGAAAGCTCTCCGGCGCGTCGTGCAGCGAACTCTCGTGAAAGAACTTGGCACGAATGACGCTGTGCGGACAGACAAACGCACAGTTACCACATTGTATGCAGAGGTCGGGCTCCCACAAAGGGACCCGGTCTGAAACATTGCTCTTTTCGAATCTTGCGGTGGAGCTTGGGTAAGTACCGTCGATCGGCATCTTGCTGACAGGCAAATCATCCCCATGCCCGCGCATCATCTGCGCCGTGACCTCTCGGACGAATGTTGGAGCGTTCTCCGGCACCACAGCATCGAGAAGACGATCGCTACTAACGCGGCTCGGTATCTTCACCGCGTGCAGATGATCGAGGGCAGCGTCTACTGCTGCGAAATTCTTGTCGATGACGTCCTGACCCTTGGAGCGATAACTTTTCTCGATCGCTTTGCGGATCTGCAAGATTGCCTCGTCACGTGGCAACACGCCTGACAGCGCAAAGAAACACACCTGCATGATCGTATTAATGCGTTTTCCCATGCCTGCATCACGCGCAACCTCGGTGGCATTGATGACATAGAAGCTGATGTTGCGATCGATGATGATCTGCTGCACGGGCCGCGGTAATTGATCCCAGACCGCATCGGCCGCGTAGGGACTGTCGAGCAGGAATACCGCATCCTGCGCCGCGTTTTGCAGAATCTCTATCTTGTTGATTTGATCGAACTTGTGGCAAGCAATGAAGTTCGCGGACTGGATTAGATA
>JALHUQ010000274.1 GCA_022866645.1 Woeseiaceae bacterium
TAAAATTGATCCGGGCCCGCGCTTTCCGTGGCAGCGGCTCGCCTCTCTGGGCTATGGCGCCTGGTACGACGATGAGACCGTCATCCGCTACTGGGAAAAGTTTCGCGCAGCACCATTGCCGTTAATCAACCTGCAGAAAGCCCTTGCCGCCTACGGTTACAAGATCGAACTGACGGGCGAAGATGATGAACAAACACGCAATGTCGTGCGTGCATTCCAGCTGCACTTTCAGCCTTACGAGGTGACGCGCAAAATGTCGCGGGAGTCCGCAGCGATCCTGTTTGCGTTGCTGGACAAGTACTACCCTGAACAACTGGATGAACTGCTACTTATAGAAGAGCCGCTGGATTCTGCAGCGCCGATCGAGAATGACCCGGTGGACGATACTGCGGGTCCGCCGGTCGCCCAACCCGAGATGACACAATGAAAATAACAGGCTTCGAACTGGGCAAATTGAGAATCCCGCTCAAGATGCCCTTCAAGACCGCGCTGCGCACCGTCGACTATATGGAAGACGTCGTCATCGTGCTGGAGACCGATACCGGCCACAAAGGTTTCGGCAGCGCCCCAGCCACTGCCGTCATCACAGGAGAAACACACGGCTCGATCATTGAAGCGATTCGCACCATCATCCTGCCCGCCATCAAGAATGAGGACATCCAGAACCTCAATCATGTCGTCGACCTCATACAGGGTTCGATGTACAAGAATTTCAGTGCCAAAGCGGCCGTCGAGATAGCCGTTTATGATCTGTTTGCACAGTCTCTCGGCGCACCTTTGTACAAGATACTCGGCGGTGGCGAGCCGGTACTCTCGACGGACCTCACGATCAGCGTCGATTACATCGACAAGATGGTGCAGGACGCCATCGACGCTGCGGATCGTGGCTTCGAGGCACTGAAGATCAAGGTTGGAAAAGATATGCGCGTCGACATCGAACGCGTTAAGGCAATCTATGCCGCCGTCAGCGACAGGGCATTGATTCGCCTGGATGCCAATCAGGGCTGGACGCCGAAACAAACCGTCACCGCACTTCGCGAACTCGAGAGCAGTGGCGTTGAGATCGAGTTCATCGAGCAACCCGTTCGTGGTAACGATGTAGAAGGTATGAAATATGTCACCGAGCGAGTGACGACAGCGGTAATGGCAGACGAGAGCAGCTTCGGTCCCAGGGAAGTTATCGACCTCATACAAATGCGCGGTGCCGACATCATCAATATCAAGTTGATGAAGACAGGCGGTATCTCCAACGCAATCAAGATCGCCGATATAGCCGCTCTGTATGACGTCGATTGCATGATGGGCTGCATGCTGGAAACCGCCATTGGCGTTTCGGCAGCAGCACATGTTGCCGTGGCCAAAGCTAGCAGCATTACTCGTGTCGACCTCGATGCGCCCTTACTTGCAACAATAAACCCGGTCGTTGGCGGAGTCTCCTTCGATGGCTCCGAAATCTCCATATCGGACGCGCCCGGACTTGGCATCGAAACGATCAGTGAATTGTCCATGCTGAAGTTTGATAGGGCTGCCGCATCCTGAGCCGTCGGGGCACAGCAGGTCCGGCATTGTCGGATTGACGAAATGTATCTCACAGTAGATTTCTGGATCGACAAAACGCAGCGGGTTGATGAGCTTCTGGCCGACCAGAAGGATATCGCCAGAATTGTCAGCGATGCGTTTAGCAACGATCCCAACATGGTCGATCTGGCGGCCTTCCCCGATACACTATCGGGCGTCGAGGTTGCGACGCTCATTCGCACGATCAGCAAACCCTACAGTCAGGAATTGTTCTACCGCGACGGTGGCACCGTCGGTGCGGCCAACTACGATCGTTACACGCAAGACCTGAACCTGGAGGGTTTGTCGGACCCGATCAATGTTCGGTTTGGCATGGTTTTGCGGCGTGCCGACATGCGGACGTGGCCAACGAAGGATGTCGTATTCAAGACGCAGGAGACATTTGATCTCGACCGCTTCCAGGAAAACGGGCTATTCCCTGCCGACGCAGTCGCTGTGCTTCATGAGAGCACGGACAGCCAATGGTACTTTGTGCAGTCTTACAATTACGCGGCATGGGTACTGAAAGACAAGATTGTCATTGGTGATCGCCAGCAGATATTGCAGTACCGCGACGCCGAGAATTTTCTCATAGTCGCCGGCGGCAAGGTGACGACAAACTTCAATCCGAAGGTAGCAGCGATTTCCGAACTGCAGCTCGACATGGGAGTGCGAGTGCCCCTGCTCGACCCCGACAATATCGAACGCAACATCGACGGGCAGAATCCCAAATCCAGTTATCCCGTATTGCTTCCGACCCGAGGCGAACACGGTGAACTGGAATTTCGCACCGCGCTCATCGCGCTGAATCAGGATGTCTGCGTTGGCTACATGCCGTATACACGCAGAAATATTCTCCATCAGTCATTCAAGTTCCTGGGTGAACGATATGGCTGGGGGCACTCCTACAACGCGCGCGATTGCTCCGGGCTCGTGATGGAGGTTTACAAGACCTTCGGCATCCTGCTACCGAGGAATTCAGCTCAGCAGCGCAAAAGCCCTATCGGTGATAACACCTATTTCTGCGCCAGCGACAGCGCAGACGAAAAACTCAGGATTCTCGCCTCCTGCGATGTTGGCGATCTGCTTTACTGCCCCGGCCACGTCATGCTGTATATCGGCAACGTCGACGGCGAGCCCTACGTGATCCATAGCCTGTTCGGCGCGGGCTGGGCCGAGGACGACGGCAGTTTCCAGGAAGGCGTGTTGAACGGCGTCGCGGTTACGCCACTCAGGCAGATCTACATGTCGCCGGATTCAACCTATTTCGATCAGCTCTACGGCATCAAACAAATCCGCTAGCCGGAAGGACGTGCGAGAGCGCTAATTAGAGCGATAGTCAATGCCTCGAAA
>JALHUQ010000275.1 GCA_022866645.1 Woeseiaceae bacterium
CTAAAAAGCAACCCTTCTGACGGCAAGATGCGCGTCTTGTTGGCGACGGCCCAGATCCGTCAGGGCCAGTTTGAAGCCGCAGAAACCAATCTTCGCGAGGTCCTGCGCCACTGGCCCGACATCCCCAAGGCCAACAGGGAGCTCGGCAACGCATTGCTGGCACAGGGCAAGGGCGACGAAGCCATAAAGGCTTTCGAGCGAGTTGTGGAACTCACGCCGACATCCGCCGTTGCTCTCGCTGACCTCAGCATGGCGCTGTCGAAAATTGGTCGCGAAGACGACGCAAAAGAGGCGCTCGAACGATCATTCGAGCTCGACCCGGAGCGACGCGAGTTACTGGATGCCGTCAGGCTGCAACGCGAAGGTAAGACCTACAAAGCCGAACTGATCTATCGCGACATATTGCGCCGCGACCCGACCAACGTAAACGCGACGCGATTACTCGGTGTCAGTGTGTTGGAATCGGGAAAGCATCGTCTGGCAACCCGGTTGCTGCGCAATGCCATCAAACTGGCACCCGGGTTTTTTGGCGCGCGGATTGATCTGGCACGTGCGCTACTGGAAAAGGACGAGCTGAGCGAAGCTCATGATGTCCTGCAGGAAGCCATACGACTAGAACCGCGACTGCCCTACGTTCGCATGCTCCTTGGCAACATGTTTAGCAAAGCCGGCAAGTTCGAAGCGGCGGTGCAGGCGTTTGAAGAGGCCCTGAAGCTGGACCCCAATCATTGGGGCAGCCTTACCGGTATGGGGCATGCGTTAAAGACGATTGGACGACAGGACGATGCGATCGTCGCCTATCGCGGCTGCGTTCGGCTGCAACCTGCAATTGGTGAGGCTTACTGGAGTCTCGCCAACCTGAAGACGTTTCGCTTCAATGACGATGAAATCGCGAATATGGAAAAGTTCGTCGATGACACGACGCTGCCGGAGGAAACTCGCGTCAATTTCAGTTTCGCGCTCGGAAAATCCTGTGAAGACCGGGGTGATTATGAACGCGCATTTCAGTATTACGACAACGGCAATGCGATTCGTCGCGGCAATGAGCGCTACGATCCAGTCGCGACCGAAGTCATTAACGACCGCATTATGGCGACGGTAACCGCCGAGCTCCTGGTAAAAAACGCAGCCGCTGGAGATCCCGACCCGGCGCCCATCTTTATCGTTGGCCTGCCGCGTTCTGGTTCCACGCTGATTGAGCAGATCCTGGCCAGCCACGAGCTCGTCGAAGGGACCCATGAGCTGCCGAATTTGCCACGCATAATTTTACAAATTAACAAGCAAAAGCCACACGGAGAAAGTTATCCGGAAGCCCTTGACTACTTTGGAGCCGGCGATCTTGCTCAACTCGGACGTCAGTATCTCGACTCAACTCTGCGTCATCGAACCGGCAAGCCCTACTTCACCGACAAGATGCCCAACAACTTCCCGAGCATTGGCCTGCTGCAGCTGATACTGCCGAACGCGAAGATCGTCAACGCCAGACGCCACCCGCTGGACAGCTGCATGGGCAGTTACAAGCAGTTATTTTTCAAAGGCCAGGCTTTCTCCTACGACCTCGTCGAAATCGGCGAGTATTATCTCGAATATCAACGTGTTATGGATTACTGGCACGCGTTGTTGCCGGGTAAAATCCTCGATGTCCAATACGAAGAGATGGTCCTGGACCAGGAAAACCAGACTCGCCGCCTGATTGATTATTGCGGACTCCCCTGGGACGACAATTGCCTAAGATTTTATGAAACCGACCGGGCCGTTAACACAGCAAGCTCGGAGCAGGTCCGTCAGCCGATGTATTCGAAATCGGTCTATTCCTGGCGGCGCTTCGAGAAACAGCTGCAACCGCTCATCGACGTGCTGGAACCATTACTTCTGAAACTGCCGGAGGATCAAAGGCCCGGTTGCTTGTTGTAGCCTCATCTCTTAGTATCGGCAGGGTCTTTTAGGTGCTCCGGGGGGGGCGCACGATGTCCGAAGAAAATCAGAATAATATTCGCATATCCAATTTCGGCATTTCCTACAACACAACCATCGCAGCCGCTGTCGCTACAGCCGTCGGCGGATTTGTGCCTGCGCATGCGCAGGATGCCTTTGAAGGCATTGATGAGGTCAAGGTAACCGCAACGAAGCGCGGCGACATGAATATTCAGGATCTCGCCGGCAGTATCCAGGCCTTCAGTACGGAAGCCATCCGTAACCAGAACCTGTTCAGCATGGAAGACTATGCCAAGTTCACGCCGAGCATGTCCTACTTCGGCAATCAGTCGGGCGCAGGCAAAATCTTCTTCCGCGGCATCGCCGACGCGCCGGACACCTTCATCGCATCGTCATCGGCCGCCGTGTATCTCGACGAGCAACCACTGACGCAGAGCGCTCAGGTCGATGTTCGGCTGATCGACATCGAACGCGTTGAAGCACTCAGTGGCCCGCAGGGAACACTGTTCGGCTCCAGCTCACAGTCCGGTACCTTGCGTATCGTGACCAACAAGCCGGATCCGACCAAATTCGAGTCGTTTGCCGATATCACGCTGAAAAGCATGGAAGAAGGCGACCCGAGTTACGACATTTCGGCCATGGTCAACATCCCGTTGGTCGAAGACAAATTCGCCATACGCCTGGTTGGCTTTAGCGCGACCGAAGGCGGCTTCATCGATAACGTGCTTGGTAACACGCCACTTGAAGAGGTATATGGAAGAACAACGGTTGACGGGCTGCAATTCAACACTGCTGCCGTAAAAGAAAACTGGAACGAGACAACGATAGACGGTGCACGCGTCGGCGCTAAGTGGTTTATTAACGACGACTGGAGCCTGCAAATGATGGTCTCGCATCAGTCGGCAACGTCTGACGCCGAGAATACTTACGATCCTACGGTTGGCGATTTGCAGCTCATCGCATTTCATCCCGATAGTCGAACCGACGACTGGACAGCGTACGGACTCACTCTAGAAGGCGCCATTGGCAAACTGCGATTCACATCGGCTTCCGCATATTTCACACGTGACTCCGTCTATGTCCAGGACACCACGTCTTACATAGGCTATTTCTCCACCTTTTGCTATGGCAACACGTCAGGTGCCACATCGACCTACAACATTTACTGCATGCAACCCGCCGGACAGAACTACTGGTACAGCGACCCGGTTGGCTTCCTGAATAACGATCAGAGAAATACGTCGTTAAGCCAGGAGTTCCGCTTGTCATTCAGCAATGAGCGCCTCGATTGGGTGGCTGGTCTATTTTGGGAAGATCGCGACGAGGAGTGGGACTTCACGACCCAGACACAGGGCTTTGCCGAATCGCAAGCCTGGGAATTCTGGAATTCCTACTATAACGTTTCTCCGCAAGTCACGGACATCTTCTGGCGCTCAAATGACGCGACCAACTGGGAATCCTTGGCGGTCTTCGGCGAAGGTACCTTCCACTTTAATGATGCCTTCAGCATTACCGCCGGCGCTCGTTGGTTCGACGTAGACTCGAAGAAGGTGTATTTCGTTGAGAATCCACTCGGCAGACGCACGCCGTCGGGCCTGATGCTGGACGGCACGGCTGCCGATGACCGGGCTTGCTTGTACGCAGAAGCGCCGTGCAACGGAGCGGGCGTCGACAGTGACAATCCAGCCGATGACGGTTTCAATCGAATCAACTCCAATGACAGCGATGTGGCGATCAAGGTTTCGGCGCAGTGGAAGTTCTCTGACGACAAAATGATGTACGCATTGTATTCGGAGGGTTTCCGACCGGGCGGCGTCAACCGTAACCGTGGCGCGCCCAAGTTGGCGCCAGGCTATGCCGCCGACTTCCTGACGAACTACGAGTTTGGGCTCAAGAGTCAATGGGCCGATGGTCGCTTCCAGGCCAACGTGGTGGCCTTCTTCCAGAGCTGGGACGACTATCAACTGGAGGTTGTCGATCCGTCTTCTACTTCTTGCGCAGTGGATCCGACGCCACCCTGCGGTCAGCCATGGCAGAAGGGAGTTACTAATGCAGGCAATGCAAGTTCTGATGGCGTTGAGTTGCAGCTCGAAGCTGCACCTTCGAACAGGCTCTCCATTCATCTGGATGCAACCTGGCTTTCGTCGGAGCTGGATAGTGAGGTCCCTGGCATCGACGATGTCGGCCCAGGTTCCAAACTGCCGTTCGCACCGGAGTTCAAGGGCTCGCTGTACACTCAATACAACTGGCCGACATCGATGCTGGGCAGCGAAGAAGCCTTTGTGCAATTCTCGTTCACGCACGTCGGCAGTTCTCTGAACCAGGTCCAGGCAACGGAAGGTGGTCTCTTTATCGGCGCTACTCCGCAGATGACGATGCAGCTATACCAGACAACGAATCTGAAATTCGGGCTGGTTGGAAACACTTGGGAAGCTAACCTGTTCATCTCTAACCTTGGTGATGAACGCGGTCAGCTCTACCATGACATCACTGACTTCGAGCCGTACTTCGGCCGTCAGCGCACGTCAGTTATTCGCCCGCGCGAGATAGGAGTTCGCTTCTTCAAGCGTTGGGAATAGTTCGAGCCACAGGCAACAAACGAAACGCACCCTCCGGGGTGCGTTTTTTTATGCCCAGACTTTGAGCCCGTGAATTGCGTTGCGTATGTCCATCGTCAGATTGACGGAAGCAACAGTCTGCTCGGACTCCAGGTCGTAAAGAGTGATAGTAGAGGGCGACGAACCGCCCGCCAGAAACCGCTCGCCGACGGGGCACAAACCCCTGCCAAAACCCTGGCGTGCAATTTTTGAATCGTCAACGCCGGCGAACTCGATGTCTTCGTCCGCATAGGTGACGATTTTGAACGCCTTGTTGACTCCATCACGCCCGACATAACGGACATGATCGCTGGCCGTATCGTTCAGGATGACGGCGTCTCCATAAGGTCGCGCATTATGAGTGCCCTGCGGCAGGTTACAGACTTCGGATATCTCGAACTGGCTATTGATGTGCAGCAGCGCGCCCGTTTTCAGTCCGCTGAGGAATATTCCATTCTCGTTCACATGCACCATGTTGATGTGAAAGCTGTTCACAGAGTGAGGCCCGGCCTGTGTTCTTGGGTCAAATCGTATGCCATGCCATTGCCGATCGAGACGCTGGACCTGAATACCCCAAATGTAGTCGTTGGTGTTGAGATCGAATGCGAGCAGGCTATCGAAGCCTGTGGACGTCAGAAATAAGGTCCGGTCCATGCGGCAGATTTCGTGGCAGTGTTTCAAATAGTTGTTTCTGTAAGAACGTTGAATTCTGAAATTGCGGTCATAGCAAAACAGCTCGTCGCTTGCTGCTATGTAGATGTCATCGCCGTCCAGCTCGATGCCACGCAGCCCGCGGTCGGCACCGCGGCCTTCGAAATCAATCTCGCCGGTATTCCAGTCTACGTGCTGCAGGCATTCCTGAGTTTCAAAGTCGACTGTGTAGACACCGCCATGACTCTCGCCTTGTTGCGAGCCACGAACGACGGATGTCGCGATGAACTTCGGAAGTTTTGTTGTCATGCAGTTTTCCTGCTTGCCCGGCGTTGGTGTTGTTATATGCTTGGCGTATTCAACCGCGACGGCAGGCAACATGCAACACGACGTCATTATTATCGGCGCTGGCCACAACGGCCTGACGGCGGCCGCCTATCTCGCAAAGGCTGGCCGAAAAGTTTTGATGCTCGAGCGCCGTGATGTTGTTGGCGGCTGTGCAGTGACCGAAGAGGTTGATGCTGAGCTCGCACCGGGGTGTCGGGTGTCGACCGCATCGTACATTGCCAGCATGTTGCGCCCGACCATTATTAAAGATTTGAAGCTGGGTTCGTACGGACTGAAGATGGTCGCCTGTGATCCCGGCGTGCAAGCTGCGTTTGACGACAACGATGTCGTCGGCTGGTGGTCGAACGAGGCGAAGATGCGCGCCGAGCTGTCTCGTGTGGCGCCGAACGACGTCGACACTTTCTTCAAAACAGAGGCCGAACTCAAGCGCCTGGCTGCATATTTGCAGCCGTTCTTTCTCGAGTCGCCACCGGACCTGAATGCAAAGGGCATCGCCAGGTTGTCGCAGGCATGGCGGTTGTACAGGCGCTTTGGCGGCATCAAGAGCAATGAGGTTAGTGGCCTGCTGCGTTTTCTGACGGGATCGCTGGGTGAATTTCTGGACCAACGCTTCGAATCGGACAAACTTAAGCGATTGATTCTGTCCAACAGCCTGTACGGCAAGCACGGTGGACCGTACCAACCCGGTACCGCGATGGGCTTGCTGTTTCATTTACTCAGCGGTGGCGACTCCGACCAACAGGCGTGGCAGGGCCACGTCATCGGTGGCATGGGGGCGGTGACACAAGCGATGAAATCGGCGTGCCAGGATCTCGGTGTCGAGATTCGTACCGGGACGACGGTAAAGCAGATCAACGTTGTAAAGGGCACTGCTATCGGAGTGACACTCGTCGATGGAAAGGTAGAGGAAGCGAAGCTCGTGGTGTCGAATGCGGATCCCAGGCGAACTTTTCTCAGCCTCGTAGACGAAAGTGAATTGGACGCCGACTTTCGCCGTGCTGTTAAGAATATCCGCATGGATGGCCCGGCCGGCAAAGTGAATTACGTTTTGTCCGAGGAGCCACAGGTCAAAGGCATGCCGGCGGACCGAAGTCGCTCACAACGCTCGCTGTTTACGCTAATCCCGACGCTGCAGGAAGCTGAAGATAATTACAACGCGTCCAGACGCGGAGATCTTCCGGAACGCCTCTGGGTCGATTGCGTCGTCGCATCAAACGTAGACGACACGCTCGCACCGGCTGGCCGGCACATGCTGACCTGCTTCGTGCAGTATCTCCCTTACAAACTGCGTGAGGGATCGTGGGACGAACAACGTGAAATTCTTGGCGATCGCGTGACCGAGCTGATCGGCCAATTCGCGCCGAACGTTCCCGCTTCCGTCATCGCTCGCCGGGTGATCACGCCGCCTGATCTGGAGGCACTATTCGGCATCACCGAAGGTAACATTTTTCACGGTGATATTTCGCTGGACCAGATGTTCTTCATGCGACCACTTCCGGAATGGTCGCAGTATCAGTCGCCCATTAAAGGCCTTTATATGTGTGGCGCTGGAACGCATCCGGGTGGTGGGGTGACGGGTGCCCCGGGCTATAACGCAGCGCACGCGATATTGAGGTCGTAATGCCAACTCACGTCTACTTCGACCTCGACGGTACGCTCACCGATCCCTACGATGGCATCACCCGGTGCATTCTGTATGCGCTCGACCAGCTCGGAATTCCACACCCGACGGATGAATATCTCTATTCATGCATTGGTCCATCCCTGTATGTCACGTTTCCAGAGATGGTGGGCGAGGAACTAACTCTTCAGGCGATCGATCTCTATCGTGAGCGTTTTAATGACTTGGGCTGGCTGGAAAACAAACCCTATGACGGCATACACGACGCGCTGGCGGCCGTCGCCGATTCGGGTTGCATCCTGTTCGTCGCGACCGCTAAACCTCGTATTGCGGCTACCCGCATCGTTGAGCATTTCGAGATGGGACACTTTTTCAAGAAGGTCTATGGCTGCGAACTCGATGGGACGCGCTCGAACAAAACCGACTTACTGAAATACGCTATCAGTGAAAATCCGCAGGCCTCTTCACGAACGATGATCGGCGACCGCAAACACGACCTGATCGGCGCGATCGCGAATGGCATCCGACCGGTGGGCGTTTCCTACGGCTACGGATCATTTGAAGAACTTGATGCGGCAGGTGCAACGGCGATCGCCAGCTCACCTGCCGAGATCCCAGGAATTATTGCTGCCGCGACTCGCTGATCATCGCGGCCATGGCTTTGATGTGCAGAGGTCCCATGCGACAGCAGCCGCCGATAATTTTTGCGCCCGCTGCGAGCCATTCGCTCGCTGCCGCGGCGCAGTCGCCGGGCGTAACGGTGCCTAACCAGCTGTTATCATTAACGTTATAGACCTCGCCAGAATTCGGATACACCAACACACGTTTGTCGGGCAAAGCCTCGCGCAATTCGCGGATCAGGCCCAGCGCATATTGCGGCGGCGTGCAGTTGATGCCCACGGCAACGACCGACGGATGGCCTTCGAACAGCCTGGCAGCATCGGATAACAGCGTGCCATCACTGATGTGTTTCTCGTCACGACATGAAAAGCTCACCCACGATGGCGTCTTGCAGTCCCGCAACAAGTCACGCAGCACTTCCGCCTCCTGAAACGAAGGAATCGTCTCGAGCGCAAGTACATCGGTCCCGGCATCGTCGAACAACTGCAATCGCGCCTCGTGAAAGTCTCGAAGCAAGCCGGACGACACACCGTAGTTGCCGAAATACTCTGATCCGTTATGCAGGATCGCACCATAAGGGCCCAGACTCGCGGCGATAGCGGCTCCGGACCCGGCTTCCTTGCGTGCCCGCTTCGCCAACGCCACCGACAGCAACATTAGCGCGTCCGCCTCCTCGGAGGACATGCCGCGCTTGCCAAAGCCCTCGCGACTCGCCTGGTAGCTGGCCGTCGCCAGGCACTCGGCGCCGGCATCGAGGTA